>NZ_JBBUTF010000001.1:0-118526 GCF_038066575.1 Pseudaquabacterium rugosum
GTGCGTGAGCTGCTGTCGAAGTACGACTTCCCGGGCGACGACACCCCGATCGTCAAGGGTTCGGCCAAGCTGGCCATCGAAGGCGACACCGGTGATCTGGGCGAACAGGCGATCTTCCGCCTGGCCGAGGCGCTGGACAGCTACATCCCGACGCCCGAGCGCGCCGTGGACGGCACCTTCCTGATGCCCGTCGAAGACGTGTTCTCGATCTCGGGTCGCGGCACCGTGGTGACGGGTCGCGTCGAGCGCGGCATCGTCAAGGTCGGCGAGGAAATCGAGATCGTCGGCATCAAGGCGACGCAGAAGACCACCTGCACCGGCGTGGAAATGTTCCGCAAGCTGCTGGACCAGGGCCAGGCTGGCGACAACGTCGGCATCCTGCTGCGCGGCACCAAGCGTGAAGACGTCGAGCGCGGCCAGGTGCTGTGCAAGCCGGGTTCGGTCAAGCCCCACACCCACTTCACGGCCGAGATCTACGTGCTGTCGAAGGACGAAGGCGGCCGTCACACCCCGTTCTTCAACAACTACCGTCCCCAGTTCTACTTCCGCACGACGGACGTGACCGGTGCCGTGGAGCTGCCGAAGGACAAGGAAATGGTCATGCCGGGCGACAACGTCAGCATCACCGTGAAGCTGATCGCCCCGATCGCCATGGAAGAAGGCCTGCGCTTCGCCATCCGTGAAGGCGGCCGTACCGTCGGCGCCGGCGTCGTCGCCAAGATCATCGAGTAAAGACTTGTGAGTGGTTGGAGCGCGGGCCTGCCGAGCAGGCCCGCGGCTCTGCCATTGCCCTCCGAAACACTCATCCGAGAGGACCTCACATGTCCAAGCAAAAGATCCGCATCCGCCTGAAGGCTTTCGATTACAAGCTGATCGACCAGTCCGCCCTGGAAATCGTCGAGACCGCCAAGCGCACCGGCGCCATCGTCAAGGGCCCGGTGCCCCTGCCGACCCGCATGCAGCGTTTCGACATCCTGCGTTCGCCGCACGTCAACAAGACCTCGCGCGACCAGTTCGAGATCCGCACCCACCAGCGTCTGATGGACATCGTCGATCCGACCGACAAGACGGTCGACGCGCTGATGAAGCTGGACCTGCCGGCTGGCGTCGACGTCGAGATCAAGCTGCAGTGATCCCGGGGTGCTTGTGGCCGCGGCCATCAGCACGCTAGAATCACGGGCTTTTGCGCCAGCCCCCGGGTTTTCCGGGGTCTGGCGCTTGCGCGCTTTGAGCGCGGCCGCCATGTCGGGATGTTCGCATCCCTGGCGTGGCGGGCGTGTGACAGGCGTACCCGCCCCCGGCCAATCGATGTCGGGAGTTTGAACCCAAGGCTTCGACCACAGGCGTGGTCAGGAGCTGGAGAAGAGCCATGACGACAGCTGCCAACAGCTATCGCCTCGGTCTGCTGGGCCGCAAGGTCGGCATGACGCGCATCTTCACGGACGATGGCGACACCATCCCCGTGACCGTGCTCGACGTGTCGAACAACCGCGTTGCCCAGGTCAAGACTGAGCAGACCGACGGCTACAACGCCCTGCAAGTGGCGTTCGGCGCACGCAAGGCATCGCGTGTGACCAAGCCGGAAGCCGGCCACCTCGCCAAGGCGGGTGTGGAAGCCGGTGAGATCCTGCAGGAATTCCGTGTGCCGGCCGACGTGGTCGGTCAGTACGCCGCGGGCGCCTCGATCCCCGTGACCCTGTTCGCCGCCGGCCAGAAGGTCGACGTGCAGGGCACCTCGATCGGCAAGGGCTTCGCCGGCACGATCAAGCGCCACAACTTCGGTTCGCAGCGCGCTTCGCACGGCAACAGCCGCTCGCACAACGTCCCGGGCTCGATCTCGATGGCCCAGGATCCGGGCCGCGTGTTCCCGGGCAAGCGCATGTCGGGTCATCTGGGTGACGTCACCGTGACGACCCAGAACCTGGACATCGTGCGCATCGACGAAGCTCGCCAGCTGCTGCTGGTGCGCGGTGCCGTTCCCGGCGCCAAGAGCGGCTTCGTGACCGTGCGCCCGGCCATCAAGGCCAAGGCCAAGAAGGAGGCTTGAACATGCAACTCGAGCTTCTGAACGAGCAGGGCCAGGCGACGGCCAAGGTCGACGCGCCGGACACCGTGTTCGCGCGTGACTACAACGAAGCGCTGGTGCACCAGGTGGTCGTGGCCTATCAGGCCAACGCCCGCCAAGGCACCCGTGCCCAGAAGGATCGTGGCGAAGTCAGCCACACCACGCACAAGCCGTTCCGCCAGAAGGGCACCGGCAACGCCCGTGCGGGTATGAGCTCGTCGCCGCTGTGGCGGGGTGGTGGTCGGATTTTCCCGAACCGCCCGGACGAGAACTTCACCCAGAAGGTCAACAAGAAGATGTACCGCGCCGGCATGGCCGCCATCTTCTCGCAGCTGGCCCGTGACGGTCGCCTGGCGGTGGTCGATTCGATCGCTCTCGAAGCGCCGAAGACCAAGCTGCTGGCGTCGAAGTTCAAGGCCATGGGCCTGGGTACCGGTCACGCCAACTCGGTCCTGGTGATCGCCGAGGCTGTCGACGAGAACCTGGCCCTGGCTTCGCGCAACCTGCCGAACGTGCTGGTCGTGGAGCCGCGCTACGCCGATCCGCTGTCGCTGGTGCACTTCAAGAAGGTGCTGGTGACCAAGGGCGCGATCGAGCAGCTCAAGGAGATGTTCGCATGACCGCGCCCAAGTTCGATGAAGGCCGTCTGGCCCAGGTGCTGATCGCTCCCATCGTCTCCGAAAAGGCGACGAACGTGGGCGAGAAGCACAACCAGGTGCTGTTCAAGGTCCAGCGCGACGCCAACAAGGACGAGATCAAGGCAGCGGTCGAACTGCTGTTCAAGGTCGAAGTCCTGGCTGTGAACGTTGCCAACCAGAAGGGCAAGGTCAAGCGCTTCGGCGGCCGTCTGGGCCGTCGCGACCACGCCAAGAAGGCGTACGTGTCGCTGAAGCCGGGCCAGGAGCTCAACTTCTCCGGGGAGGCCGCGTAAGCCATGGCCATCGTCAAAGTCAAGCCGACCTCGCCTGGCCGCCGTGCCGTGGTCAAGGTGGTGCACAAGCATCTGCACAAGGGTGAGGGCTACGCGCCCCTGCTCGAGCCGCAGAAGCAGAAGTCCGGCCGCAACAACAACGGCCACATCACGATGCGTCACAAGGGTGGTGGTCACAAGCACCACTACCGCGTCGTCGACTTCGTGCGCAACAAGGACGGCATCCCGGCCAAGGTCGAGCGCATCGAGTACGACCCGAACCGCACCGCCCACATCGCCCTGATCTGCTACGCCGACGGCGAGCGTCGCTACGTCATCGCCCCGCGCGGTGTCGAAGTCGGTGCCACGCTGCTGAGCGGCGCCGAAGCGCCGATCAAGGCTGGCAACACCCTGCCGATCCGCAACATCCCGGTGGGTTCGACGATCCACTGCGTCGAGATGATGCCGGGCAAGGGCGCGCAGATCGCGCGCTCGGCCGGCGCTTCGGTGACGCTGATGGCGCGTGAAGGCACCTACGCCCAGGTCCGCCTGCGCTCGGGTGAAGTGCGCAAGATCCACATCGATTGCCGCGCCACCATCGGCGAGGTGTCGAACGAAGAGCACAGCCTGCGCCAGTACGGCAAGGCCGGCGCCATCCGCTGGAAGGGTATCCGTCCGACCGTTCGTGGTACCGCCATGAACCCGGTCGACCACCCGCACGGTGGTGGCGAAGGCAAGACCGGCGAAGGTCAGGCCCAGGTGTCGCCGTGGAACACGCTGACCAAGGGCTTCCGCACCCGCAACAACAAGCGCACGCAGAACATGATCGTGTCGCGTCGCAAGAAGTAAGGGTCACACCATGGCACGTTCCCTCAAGAAGGGTCCTTTCGTGGACCACCACCTTCTGGCCAAGGCCGAAAAGGCCGTTGCCACGAAGGACAAGAAGCCGATCAAGACCTGGTCGCGCCGCTCGACGATCCTGCCTGACTTCATCGGTCTGACCATTGCCGTGCACAACGGCAAACAGCACGTGCCGGTGTACGTGAGCGACCAGATGGTCGGTCACAAGCTCGGCGAGTTCGCCCTGACCCGTACGTTCAAGGGTCATCCGGCGGACAAGAAGGCCAAGCGCTAAGGAGTCACGACGATGGAAACCAAAGCAATCGTCCGTGGTGTCCGCCTGTCCGTGGACAAGGGCCGCCTCGTGGCGGACCTGATCCGTGGCAAGAAGGTCGATCAGGCCCTGAACATCCTCGCCTTCACGCAGAAGAAGGCCGCCGGCATCGTCAAGAAGGCCCTGGAGTCCGCGATCGCGAACGCCGAGCACAACGACGGCGCCGACATCGACGAACTGAAGGTCAAGGCCATCTACGTCGAGCAGGGTGCCACGCTGAAGCGTTTCGCCGCCCGTGCCAAGGGCCGCGGCAATCGCATCAGCAAGCCCACCTGTCACATCTATGTGACGGTCGGCAACTGACAGGCAGCAAGGAAGACCATGGGACAGAAAATCCATCCGACCGGCTTCCGCCTGGCGGTCACCCGTGCCTGGGCCTCGCGCTGGTATGCGTCCAACCGCAATTTCGCGGGCATGCTGGCCGAAGATCTGGAGGTGCGTGAGTACCTCAAGAAGAAGCTGAAGAACGCCGCGGTCGCCCGCGTGCTGATCGAGCGTCCTGCCAAGAACGCCCGCATCACGATCTTCTCGGCGCGTCCGGGTGTCGTGATCGGCAAGAAGGGCGAGGACATCGAGAACCTGAAGGCCGAGCTCGCCAAGCGCCTGCGCGTGCCGGTGGCAGTGAACATCGAGGAAATCCGCAAGCCGGAAATCGATGCCCAGCTGATCGCCGACTCGATCACGCAGCAGCTCGAGAAGCGCATCATGTTCCGCCGCGCGATGAAGCGCGCGATGCAGAACGCGATGCGTCTGGGCGCCCAAGGCATCAAGATCATGAGCGCCGGTCGTCTGAACGGCATCGAGATCGCCCGTACCGAGTGGTATCGCGAAGGTCGTGTGCCGCTGCACACCCTGCGCGCCGACATCGACTACGGCTTCTCCGAGGCCAAGACCACCTACGGCGTCATCGGCGTCAAGGTGTGGGTCTACCGTGGCGACAACCTGGGCCGTGGCGATGCGCCGGCTGCCCAGCAGCCGCAGGGTCAGGAAGAAGAACGTCGTCCGCGTCGCGGTCCGCGTCCGGGCGCTCCGGGTGCTGACCGCCGTGGCCCGCGCTCCGACGCCCGTGGCGGCGAGGGCGCTGGTTCGCCGGCAGCCAAGCGCGTCCGCAAGGTCGTGCCGGGCGCTGGCGCGGCCTGAGGAGCACTGAAACATGCTGCAACCAGCACGTCGCAAGTTCCGCAAGGAACACAAGGGCCGTAACACCGGTATCGCCACGCGTGGCGCCGCCGTGTCGTTCGGCGAATATGGCCTGAAGGCCACCGAGCGCGGTCGGATCACCGCGCGTCAGATTGAAGCGGCCCGTCGGGCGATCTCGCGCCACATCAAGCGCGGTGGTCGCATCTTCATCCGCATCTTCCCTGACAAGCCGATCTCGCAGAAGCCGGCCGAAGTCCGTATGGGCAACGGCAAGGGCAACCCGGAGTACTACGTGGCTGAGATCCAGCCCGGCAAGGTGCTCTACGAGATCAACGGTGTGCCGGAAGAACTCGCTCGCGAGGCCTTCACGCTGGCCGCCGCCAAGCTGCCCCTGCGCTGCACGTTCGTGTCGCGCCAGGTCGGCGCCTGATCCCGGAGGACACCATGAGCAAAGCAACCGAGCTGCGCGCCAAGGACATCGCCGGTCTGGAGAAGGAAGTCACCGATCTGCTGAAGGCCCATTTCGGCCTGCGCATGCAGAAGGCGACCCAGCAACTGGGCAACACGTCCCAGCTGCGCCAGACGCGTCGTGACATCGCCCGCGCCAAGACCATCCTGGCCGAGAAGAAGAAGGGAGCCGCGTGATGAGCGAAGCCCAAGCCACGGCCCAGAAGGTCGTCCGTAGTCTGGTCGGCAAGGTCGTCAGCGACAAGCGCGCCAAGACCGTGACCGTCCTGGTCGAGCGCCGTGTCAAGCACGAGCTCTACGGCAAGATCGTTGCGCGTTCGCGCAAGTACCAGGCGCACGACGAGAACGGCGAGTTTCACCTCGGTGACATCGTCGAGATCGTCGAGAGCCGCCCGATCAGCAAGACCAAGTCGTGGGTCGTCTCGCGACTGGTCGAGAAGGCCGTACTGGTCTGATCTGATCCGACCGTGACCGCCGTGGGGCCTTGTGTCCCATGCGGTCCGTACGGCCGGTCCGCTGGAATACTGGCGGGCCGGCCGTTGTCGTTTCTGAATCGGCCTATTTTCACGCATCAGGAGCTCATCGCATGATCCAGGTTGGAGACCGCCTGCCGGCCCTCACCCTCACCGAATTCGTCAGCGTCGCCACCGAAGGGTGCGCCATCGGCCCTCAGCCGGTGGACGTCTCCGCCGCTTCGGCCAGCAAGACCATCGCGCTGTTCGCCGTTCCCGGCGCGTTCACGCCGACCTGCTCGGCGAAGCATCTGCCAGGTTATGTCGAGCAGGCGCAGGCGCTGCGTGATGCCGGTGTCGACGAGATCTGGTGTCTGTCGGTCAACGACGCGTTCGTCATGGGTGCCTGGGGCCAGGATCAGGGTGTCGATGGTCGCGTGCGCATGCTCGCGGACGGTAGCGCCGCCTTCGCCCAGGCCACGGGTCTGACGCTGGATCTGACGGCCCGTGGGCTGGGGCTGCGCAGCAACCGCTACTCGATGCTCGTCGTCGATGGGCAGGTGCGTACGCTCAATGTCGAGGGCCCCGGCCAGTTCGAGGTCAGCGACGCGCTCACTCTGCTGGGCCAGGCCCAGGCGTTGCGCGGCTGAGCGCGCGGCGCACGGATGGCCAGAGGTCTGTCGGTTGACAGGCCTCTGCTTCCGTTCCATAATCTCAAGCTTCGCCGAAGAAGGCGGTGCGGCGTTCGTCGCGCCTGCATCTTCGGATCCGCCCAACCAGTGCTGCTGCGCTCGCGTCGGTGTGGTGTTGATCGATCGAGGTCACTCGGTCGATCTGCACGGCACGCAACGAGTGGAGTGGTGATGACGGGCCCAAGACTGCTTCGTTCGTGATGTCGGAAACGGCATTGCAAGGCGAGGCAAGTTGGGGACACACATGATCCAAATGCAATCGCGACTCGACGTCGCTGACAACACGGGCGCCAAGTCCGTCATGTGCATCAAGGTGCTTGGTGGTTCCAAGCGTCGCTATGCCGGCATCGGCGACATCATCAAGGTGTCGATCAAGGAAGCCGCACCGCGTGGCCGCGTCAAGAAGGGCGAGGTCTACAGCGCGGTCGTCGTGCGTACCGCCAAGGGCGTGCGCCGTCAGGACGGCTCCCTGGTCAAGTTCGACGGCAATGCCGCCGTGCTGCTGAACAACAAGCTCGAGCCCATCGGCACGCGCATCTTCGGCCCGGTCACGCGTGAACTGCGTTCCGAGCGCTTCATGAAGATCGTGTCGCTGGCGCCTGAGGTGCTCTGACGCGGCCGCGTCCAGATTCAAGCATCAGGCGAAAGGACACCCAGTCATGAACAAGATTCGCAAGGGCGACCAGGTCATCGTGCTGACCGGTCGCGACAAGGGCAAGCGCGGCACCATCACGCTGCGTGTCGACGAGGACCATGTCCTGGTCGATGGCGTGAACGTCGTCAAGAAGCACGTCAAGCCGAACCCGATGAAGGGCACGACCGGTGGCGTGATCGACAAGGTCATGCCGATCCACCAATCCAATGTCGCGATCTACAACGCGGCGACCGGCAAGGCCGATCGCGTCGGCGTGAAGATCCTGGCCGATGGCAAGAAGGTTCGCGTCTTCAAGTCCAGCGGCGAAGAGATCAAGGCCTGAGGGCCCGACAACGGCAAGGAAGACCGAGGTTCCCTATGGCTCGTCTGCAACAGTTTTACCGCGAGAAGGTCGTTCCCGACCTGACCGCGAAGTTCGGCTACCAGTCGGTGATGGAAGTCCCGCGCCTGACCAAGATCACGCTCAACATGGGTGTGAGCGAGGCGGTGGCTGACAAGAAGGTCATGGATCACGCCGTTGGCGACCTGACCAAGATCGCCGGCCAGAAGCCGGTGGTGACCAAGAGCCGCAAGGCCATCGCGGGTTTCAAGATCCGCGAGAACCTGCCCATCGGCTGCATGGTCACGCTGCGCGGTGTGCGCATGTACGAATTCCTGGACCGCTTCGTCACCATCGCGCTGCCGCGCGTCCGTGACTTCCGCGGCATCTCGGGTCGTTCGTTCGATGGTCGCGGCAACTACAACGTCGGCGTCAAAGAGCAGATCATCTTTCCGGAAATCGAGTACGACAAGATCGATGCGCTCCGTGGTCTGAACATCAGCATCACGACGACCGCCAAGACCGACGAGGAGTGCAAGGCGCTGCTCGCCGCGTTCCGCTTCCCGTTCAAGAACTGAGGTGCCCCATGGCCAAGATGTCGCTGAAGCAGCGTGAAGCCAAGCGCGAAGCCCTGGTGGCCAAGTACGCGAATAAGTACGCGGAACTGAAGGCTGTCATTGACGACAGCTCGAAGTCGGACGACGAGCGTTACCTGGCGCGCCTGGAGCTGCAGAAGCTTCCGCGCAACGCATACCCGACCCGTCTGCGCAACCGTTGCAGCCTGACGGGCCGTCCGAACGGCGTGTTCCGCACCTTCGGTCTGGGTCGCAGCAAGATCCGGGAACTCGCCTTCAAGGGCGACATCCCCGGCGTCACCAAGGCCAGCTGGTAAGCCGGCCGGGTACGAGCAGGAGATACACAATGAGCATGAGTGATCCTATCGCCGACATGCTGACGCGCATCCGCAATGCGCAGATGGTGCAGAAGGCGGTCGTCGCGATGCCCTCGTCGAAGCTGAAGGTGGCCATTGCCCAAGTCCTGAAGGACGAAGGCTACATCGACGGTTTCCAGGTCAAGTCCGAAGGCGCGAAGAGCGAGCTTCAGGTTGCCCTGAAGTATTACGCCGGCAAGCCGGTGATCGAGCGCATCGAGCGCGTGAGCCGTCCTGGCCTGCGCATCTACAAGGGCCGTGACGACATTCCGCAGGTCATGAATGGCCTGGGTGTGGCCATCGTCACGACGCCGAAGGGCGTGATGACCGACCGCAAGGCGCGTCAGAGCGGCGTCGGCGGCGAAGTGCTCTGCTACGTGGCCTGATCGCGAAGGAGAGCAACTATGTCCCGCGTTGGAAAGATGCCGGTCGCCGTCCCCGCTGGTGTGGACGTGACGATCGCTGCTGACCAGATCACGGTCAAGGGCGCCAACGGCACGCTGGTGCGTGCTGCCAGTGCCCTGGTCAAGGTCGAGAAGGATGGGGCCCAGATCAAGCTGGCCCCCGTCGACGAAAGCCGCGAAGCGAATGCCATGAGCGGCACCATGCGTGCGCTGCTGAACAACATGGTCGCTGGCGTCAGCAAGGGCTTCGAGAAGAAGCTCAGCCTGGTCGGTGTGGGCTTCCGTGCCCAGGCCCAAGGCACCAAGCTGAACCTGCAGATCGGCTTCTCGCACCCTGTCGTCAAGGAAATGCCCGCAGGCGTCAAGGTCGAGACCCCGTCCCAGACCGAGATCCTGATCAAGGGCGCTGACCGCCAGGCCGTCGGCCAGGTGGCTGCCGAAGTGCGCGCGATTCGTCCTCCTGAGCCCTACAAGGGCAAGGGGATCCGCTACGCCGACGAGCGCGTGGTGCTGAAGGAAACGAAGAAGAAGTAACAGGAGCACGACATGCTGAACAAGAAAGAGCAGCGCCTGCGTCGCTCCCGTCAGACCCGTGCCCGCATCGCCCAGCTGGGCGCCGTGCGGCTCACGGTCTTCCGTTCGAATCTTCACATCTACGCGAGCGTGATTTCCGGCGACGGCGAAAAGGTTCTGGCTTCGGCCTCGACCGCCGAGAAGGAAGTGCGCGACCAGATCGGCAAGGACAAGGGTGGCAATGTGGCCGCCGCGGTTCTCGTCGGCAAGCGCATCGCCGAGAAGGCGAAGGCCGCTGGCGTCGAGAAGGTCGCTTTCGACCGCTCGGGTTTCGCGTACCACGGCCGCGTGAAGGCGCTGGCCGAGGCTGCACGCGAAGCCGGCCTGCAGTTCTGATCCGCGGAAAGGAAACAAGCAAATGGCAAAGTTCACTCCCCGCGCTCAGGTCGAAGGCAACGACGACGGCCTGAAGGAAAAGATGATCGCGGTCAACCGCGTCACCAAGGTCGTCAAGGGTGGCCGCACGCTGAGCTTCGCTGCGCTGACCGTGGTCGGCGATGGCGATGGCCGCATCGGCATGGGCAAGGGCAAGGCCAAGGAAGTGCCGGTTTCGGTGCAGAAGGCCATGGAATCCGCCCGTCGGAACATGTTCAAGGTCGCGCTGCGCAACGGCACCGTGAACCACAACGTGACCGGCCATCATGGCGCCGCAAAGGTGCTGCTGGCTCCGGCTCCGGCCGGTACTGGCATCATCGCCGGCGGCCCGATGCGCGCCGTGTTCGAAGTGATGGGTGTCACCGACATCGTCGCCAAGAGCCTCGGTTCGAGCAACCCGTACAACATGGTTCGCGCCACGCTGGACGCGCTCAAGCGCTCGACCACGCCGGCCGAGATCGCCGCCAAGCGTGGCAAGTCGGTTGAAGAAATCTTCAACTGATACGGCCGTACTGGAGAACACCATGTCGGACAAGAAGACCCTGACCGTCAAGCTGGTGCGCAGCCCGATCGGCTGCAAGGCCTCGCACCGCGCCACCGTGCGTGGCCTTGGCCTGCGTCGCCTGAACAGCCAGTCCACCCTGGAAGATACTCCGGCGGTGCGCGGCATGATCAACAAGGTCGCCTATCTGGTGCTGGTCGTCTGACCGCACCCAGCACCCTGGATTGACACCCATGCAACTCAACACCATCAAGCCCGCCGAGGGTGCCAAGAAGGCGCGTCGTCGCGTCGGTCGCGGTATCGGCTCGGGCCTGGGCAAGACCGCGGGTCGCGGTCACAAGGGCCAGAAGTCGCGTGCCGGCGGCTACCACAAGGTCGGTTTCGAAGGCGGCCAGATGCCGCTGCAGCGCCGTCTGCCCAAGCGCGGCTTCAAGTCGGCTTCCCTGAAGTTCAACGGCGAAGTGACGCTGGCTGACCTGCAGGCGCTCGGCAAGGAAGACGTCGATCTGGTCACGCTGAAGGAAGCCGGCCTGGTCGGCCAGCTCGTGCGCGTGGTCAAGGTCGTGAAGACCGGTGAGCTGTCGCTGAAGGTCGCCCTGAAGGGCGTCGGCGCCACCGCCGGTGCCAAGGCCGCGATCGAAGCGGCTGGCGGCACGCTGGCCTGATCGTCGGGCGGCGCAGGAAGGACTCACCTTGGCTACTTCGGCAAACCAGCTGGCCAAGAGCGGCAAGTTCGGCGACCTGCGTCGCCGTCTTGTCTTTCTGTTGCTGGCACTGGTCGTCTACCGCATCGGGGCACACATCCCGGTGCCGGGCATCGATCCGTACCAGCTGCAGCAGCTCTTCAAGGGCCAGCAGGGCGGCATCCTGAACCTGTTCAACATGTTCTCGGGCGGAGCGCTCTCGCGCTTCACCGTGTTCGCGTTGGGCATCATGCCGTACATCTCGGCGTCGATCATCATGCAGCTCATGGGCTACGTGGTGCCGTCGCTGGAAGCGCTGAAGAAGGAAGGTGAGGCCGGGCGCCGCAAGATCACCCAGTACACGCGCTACGGCACGCTGGGCCTTGCGTTGTTCCAGAGCTTCGGCATTGCCGTCGCGCTGGAAGGCACGGCCGGCCTGGTGCTGTCGCCCGGCTTCGGCTTCAGGATGACGACCGTCGTCAGCCTGACGGCCGGGACGATGTTCCTCATGTGGCTGGGTGAGCAGATCACCGAGCGTGGACTGGGCAACGGCATCTCGATCCTGATCTTCGCGGGCATCGCGGCGGGTCTGCCGAGCGCCATCGGCGGCCTTTTCGAGCTGATCCGCACCGGTGCGATGAGCATCATCGCCGCGCTGTTCATCATCGCCCTGGTGGTGCTGGTGACCTTCGCCGTGGTCTTCGTCGAGCGTGGCCAGCGCAAGATTCTCGTGAATTACGCGAAGCGCCAGGTCGGCAACAAGGTCTACGGTGGCCAGTCGTCGCATCTGCCGCTGAAGGTCAACATGGCCGGCGTGATCCCCCCGATCTTCGCCTCGTCGATCATCCTGCTGCCGGCCACGGTCGTGGGATGGTTCGCGACCGGTGAAGGCGAGGGATGGTTCGCCCGTCTGCTGAAGGACGTCTCGGCGGCCTTGTCGCCCGGACAACCGATCTACGTGCTGCTGTACGCCACGATGGTCGTGTTCTTCTGCTTCTTCTACACCGCCCTGGTCTTCAACAGCCGGGAAACGGCGGACAACCTGAAGAAGAGCGGCGCCTTCATCCCGGGCATCCGTCCGGGTGAGCAGACGGCACGGCACATCGACAAGATCCTGGGTCGGTTGACGCTGGCCGGCGCGGTCTACATCACGCTGGTGTGCCTGCTGCCCGAATTTCTGGTCCTGAAGTACAACGTGCCGTTCTACTTCGGTGGTACCTCGCTGCTCATCATCGTGGTCGTCACGATGGACTTCTGGGCCCAGGTCCAGAGCTACGTGATGAGTCAGCAGTACGAATCCCTGCTGAAGAAGGCCAACTTCAAGGCAGGATGACGGCAGGCCCCTCGCGGGGCCTGTCATTCACCCGGCGCCTCATATGCCGGTTGCGGAAGAGGCGCTCACAAGGAAAAGACGATGAAAGTCTCTGCATCGGTCAAGAAGATGTGCCGCAATTGCAAGGTCATCCGCCGCAACGGTGTCGTGCGCGTGATCTGCACCGATCCGCGCCACAAGCAGCGTCAAGGCTGACCCCCGCGCGATCTGCCGCCTCTTGCTGACTGAAGGAAGAACATGGCCCGTATTGCTGGCATCAACATCCCGCCGCACAAGCACGCCGAGATCGGTCTGACCTCGATCTATGGCATCGGCCGGACCACGGCGCAGAAGATCTGCGACGTCGCGGGCATCGCCCGCACCAAGAAGATCAAGGACCTGAGCGACGCTGATCTGGAAAAGATCCGTGACGAGGTCAACCGGCTGACCATCGAGGGCGATCTGCGCCGCGAGATCAGCATGAACATCAAGCGCCTGATGGACCTGGGCTGCTACCGTGGCATGCGCCATCGTCGTGGTCTGCCCATGCGTGGTCAGCGCACCCGCACCAATGCCCGCACCCGCAAGGGTCCGCGCAAGGGTGCCGCGGCGCTGAAGAAGTAAGCCCGTCCGTCACCGAACGCAGAGAATCGACATGGCCAAAGCACCCGTCAACTCCGCAGCGCGTCGCGTGAGCAAGAAGGTCCGCAAGAACATCGCGGACGGCATCGCCCACGTGCACGCCTCGTTCAACAACACCATCATCACGATCACCGATCGCCAGGGCGGTGCCCTGTCGTGGGCATCGTCGGGTGGCCAGGGTTTCAAGGGCTCGCGCAAGTCGACCCCGTTCGCGGCTCAGGTCGCGGCGGAAGTCGCCGGCCGCGCTGCCCAGGAACAAGGCATCAAGAACCTGGACGTCAAGATCAAGGGCCCCGGCCCGGGTCGCGAATCGTCGGTGCGCGCGCTGGCCGCACTCGGCATCCGCATCAACTCGATCAGCGACGTGACGCCCGTTCCGCACAACGGCTGCCGTCCGCAGAAGCGTCGTCGCATCTGATGCGGCGTTGTGCCTGGCCCGGTCTTGATCGGGTCAGGCGCTACAATGCTCCGTTTCCCATGCCGGTGGGCGCGCAAGCGCCTGCCGGCGTTTCGCTTGGTCGCCCGCTTTGCGCCTCTGTTGCGCGTGGCCGGCGACTGTTCCCGTGTCTGCGCGCCTGACCACCGGGCGCAGACTCACGCGACATCGTCTCGCGTCAGAAAACACAAGGACATACCGTGGCACGTTACCTCGGCCCCAAGGCCAAGCTCGCCCGCCGTGAAGGCACCGACCTGTTCCTGAAGAGCGCCCGCCGCGCCATCAGCGACAAGGCCAAGTTCGACACCAAGCCGGGCCAGCACGGCCGTACCTCGGGTCAGCGTACTTCCGACTTCGGCATCCAGCTGCGCGAGAAGCAGAAGGTCAAGCGCATGTACGGCGTGCTGGAGCGTCAGTTCCGCCGCTATTTCGCCGAGGCCGAGCGCCGCAAGGGCAACACCGGTGCCACGCTGCTGCAGCTGCTGGAAACCCGCCTGGACAACGTCGTCTATCGCATGGGTTTCGGTTCGACCCGCGCGGAAGCCCGCCAGCTGGTGTCGCACTGCGCGATCCTGGTCAACGGCCAGAAGGTCAACATCGCGTCCTACCTGGTCAAGGCCGGCGACGTGATCAGCCTGCGCGAGAAGGCCAAGAAGCAACTGCGCATCGTTGACGCGCTGAAGCTGGCCGAGTCGATCGGCATGCCTGACTGGGTGCAGGTCGATGCCACCAAGTTCGAAGGCGTCTTCAAGAAGGTCCCCGACCGCGACCAGTTCGGCTCGGAGATCAACGAGTCGCTGATCGTCGAACTGTACTCGCGCTGATGAGTGGCCGCGCTGCCGTGCCCGTCTGCGGGCACGCGGCGGTCGACGAGCAGCGCTTCCGGGCCTTGGCGGACACGTGTGTGCCCGCCGGGGCCCGGTCCGTCAGCCTTATCGGTGTAACGAGCCGAGGGTATTGAGAGGAACAGGACTCGATGCAAACCAATCTGCTGAAACCCAAAGCCATCCAGGTCGAGCCGCTCGGCGGCAACCGTGCCAAGGTCACCCTCGAACCGTTCGAGCGTGGCTATGGTCACACGCTGGGCAACGCGCTGCGTCGCGTGCTGCTGTCGTCGATGGTGGGTTATGCGCCGACCGAGGTCACGATCGCCGGCGTGCTGCATGAGTATTCGACCGTCGACGGCGTGGCCGAAGACGTCGTGCACATCATGCTGAACCTCAAGGGCGTGGTCTTCAAGCTGCACAACCGTGACGAGGTCACGCTGGTGGTGCGCAAGGAAGGCGAAGGCCCGGTCACGGCGCGCGACATCCAGGTGCCGCACGACGTCGAGGTCGTCAATCCGGATCATGTCATCGCCCATCTGGCCCAAGGCGGCAAGCTGGACATGCAGATCAAGGTCGAGAAGGGCCGCGGCTATGTGCCGGGCAACCTGCGCCGCTACGGTGACGAGCCGACCAAGGCCATCGGCCGCATCGTGCTGGACGCCTCGTTCTCGCCGATCCGTCGCGTCAGCTACGCGGTCGAGAACGCCCGCGTCGAGCAGCGTACCGATCTGGACAAGCTGGTCATGGAGATCGAGACCAACGGCGCCGTGACGCCCGAGGAAGCGATCCGTGCGTCGGCCAAGATCCTGGTCGACCAGCTGGCCGTCTTCGCCGGTCTGGAGATCCACGAAGGCGCGGGCGCCTATCCGACCGGCACCAGCCGCGCCGGCGAGCCCCAGCCTCCGCACGATCCGATCCTGCTGCGTCCGGTCGACGAGCTGGAGCTGACGGTGCGCTCGGCCAACTGCCTGAAGGCCGAGAACATCTACTACATCGGCGATCTGATCCAGCGCACCGAGACCGAGCTGCTGAAGACCCCGAACCTGGGTCGCAAGTCGCTCAACGAGATCAAGGAAGTCCTGGCCTCGCGTGGCCTGACCCTGGGTGCCCGTCTCGAGAACTGGCCGCCGCAAGGTCTGGACAAGCGCTGATCCAGCGCCTCTCCACACGGGTGGCCCTTGGCCGCCCGACGTGCAACCTCTGGTACCTGATACGGCCAGAGTTCAATAAAGAAAGGAAAGCACCATGCGTCACCGTCACGGTCTTCGCAAACTGAACCGCACCAGCGAGCATCGTCAAGCGATGCTGCGCAACATGGCCGTCTCGCTGCTGCAGCACGAGGCGATCAAGACCACGGTGCCCAAGGCCAAGGAACTGCGCCGCGTCGTCGAGCCGCTGATCACGCTGGCCAAGGTCCCGACCGTTGCCAATCGCCGTCTGGCTTTTGCCCGTCTGCGCGATCGCGACATCGTGACCAAGCTGTTCAACGAGCTGGGCCCGCGCTTCCAGACCCGTCCGGGCGGCTACACCCGCATCCTGAAGATGGGCTTCCGCGTGGGCGACAACGCGCCGATGGCGTTCGTCGAGCTGGTCGACCGTCCTGACGCGACGGCCGAAGCCGTCGCCGAGGCTCCGACTGCCGCTGAGTGATCGGACAAACCGGGTCGTGCTCTCCGGGCGCGTCAGCGCCTGAGCACACCCGCTGATCACGGAAGGCCCGCCTGCTGATGCATGCGGGCTTTTTTGTCTGATGCCTGGGCGTGTCGCTGGGCGTGTCGGTCTGCGGCCGCTGTGCCCCGGGCTTGTCTCCGGTGCCGATGTTCTGCCGGCCAAACCGCTGCGACAGGCCGCAGGGCAACAAAATTCTTGCAGTCTCGTCGGATTCCGATATATACTGCTAGCTTCAGTCGCGGGGTGGAGCAGCCTGGTAGCTCGTTGGGCTCATAACCCAAAGGTCGCAAGTTCAAATCTTGCCCCCGCAACCACCTTGAAAAGCCTGATCGGTTCTGCCGGTCAGGCTTTTTTCTTTTCCGGCTGCCTCAAGGCGGCGTGTCCCCCGCGTGACACGCCGCGCCGCGCACATCGCGGCGATTACACCTTGTGTCAATTCGGCCGGCCGCAGGCCTCAACGACGCCGGCCCGGTGGACGAAACAGTCAGGGCGTGCCCGACACGCCGGACATCGTGCGAGGCCCCGTGCGATGCCGCCGACGGAGAGTCCTGATCCATGAGCAAGCTACTGGCCGCCCTGCAGCGCACCCTGCGCCAGGGCCTGCGACGCGCCGTGAGCCGCTTGCCCCGAGCTCGGCGCCACCAGCTCTATCGCCGCCTGGTCCGCTGTGAGGAGCGCCTGCCGGCCGGTCTGGTGCTCGGCATCGCGCGCACCCGCGAGGAGCTGCAGAGTTGTTTCCATCTGTTGCACGATGCCTATGTGGCCGAAGGCTACATGGCGCCTGATCCGAGCGGCATGCGGGTCACGGCCTATCACGCACTGCCGACCACGACCACGCTCTACGCCAAGCTCGACGGCACCGTCGTCGGCACGGTCTCGTTGATTCGCCAGGGCGCCCTCGGTCTGCCTTGCCAGACGATCTACGACCTTGATCGCCTGGGCTGTCAGCAAGGGCGGGTGGCCGAGGTCTCCGCACTGGCCATCGATCCAGCCCATCGGGCCACGGGCGGACGCATCCTGTTCCCCCTGCTGAAGTTCATGTATGCCTACTGCAGGCGTTACTTCGACACCCGGCATCTGGTCATTGCGGTCAATCCGAAGCGCATCGAGCTGTACGAGGCCATCCTGCTGTTCGACCGTGCCGAAGGCGAGTCGATCGGTGCCTACGCCTTCGCGCATGGGGCCCCGGCGGTCATCGCGTCGCTCGATCTGGATCAGGCCGAGGTCCGCTACGCGCAGGTCTACGGTCACGCTCCGCCAAGCCGCAACCTGCACCGCTATTTCACGGCGCTGGAGTTCGGCGCGATCGAGTGGCCTGCCCGTGACTGGCACACGACCAACGATCCGGTCATGACCCCGGAGCTGATGGATCACTTCTTCAACCGGGCCACCCGTGTCTTTGCCGGCCTGGAGCCCCGACAGGCGATGCTGTTGCGGGCCTTGTATCCCCAGCCGGAGTACGAGCCCGTGCTGCCGCCGATGCCTGTCCGCGGTCTGCGGTTGCCGCTGCGTCGTCAGCCGCGTTACACGCTGCGCTGCCCGGCCCGTCTGAAGCTGTCGTCCTATGGAGACACGCTGGAGGTGCCGGGCGAACTCCTGAACCTGGCGCCGCATGGCGCGCTGGTGGCCATCGACGCTGTGCTGCCGGAAGGCACGCAGGGCTGGCTGGACGTTGAACTCGGGCCCGGCCGGCGCGCCCATGTCGAGGTCCGGGCCGTGCGGCGCCGCCAGACGCCCGCCGGCACCGTCTATGGTCTGCTGGTGCTGACGGTGGACGAGGCCTGGCGGCACTGCTGCCTGGAGCTGGCCGGGCTGCGCACCGATGAGTCACTCGATGAGACGCCGGAGACCTTCGAGCCCTGGCCTGTCGGCTTGCCGGAGGACGTCGGAGCGGCCGCTGCCGGCACTGCGAGCGCACCATCAACGGACCCCATCGAGAGGGAAGCCACGCCAGCCTGACTTGTGTCACGAGTGGGATGGACATCCCCCCACGATCCGGGCGGGAGTCACCGGGACGCAGGCGGCACAATCGTCCAGTGTCGAGAAATTTCACAGTCGATCCGTCGCCGCCCGCTGACCGGTCCGCCCGCCGCCTCCGTGCCGCGGTGCGCGGCCTGGGGTGGAGCGTCGTGGTCTGGCTGGCGGCCAGCCTGCCGGTGCAGGCCCAGGATCGCAGTGCGCTGATCGCGCGGACCCGGGTCTCCGTCGTCGGCGTGGGCACGCACGATGAGCTGGCCAGCCCCCGATTCGGTTTTCGTGGCACGGGCTTCGCGGTCGCCGCCGGCCGGTGGATCATCACCAACCGGCATGTGCTGCCCGACGCTCCGGCCGCAGGTCAGGCACCGGCTCGCCTGGCGATCGCCATTCCCCAGCCCGATGGGGAGACCGTGCAACTGCGTCCGGTCCGGGTGCTCCGGGCCGCGCCCGAGCACGATCTGGCCTTGCTGGAGGTGGAGGGGCCTGCGCTGCCGGCGCTGGCGCTGGCCCGCACGCCGGTGCTCGAAGGTCAGGATCTGCTGATTCAGGGATTTCCGCTCGGTGGAGCGCTCGGCCTGCAGGTGGTGTCCCACCGTGCGATGCTGTCGTCGATCACGCGCGTGGCCTTGCCGGCGCCCACCAGTGCCCAGCTCGATGCCCGCACCGTCGCCCGCCTGCGCCAGGGGGCCTTCACCGTCTATCAGCTCGACGGGGTCGCGTATCCGGGCAACAGCGGTGGACCCGTGATCGATGCGGGCACCGGCGAGGTCGTCGCGGTCGTCAACATGGTCTGGGTCAAGGGCACGCGCGAGTCCGCGATTTCCACCCCCACCGGCATCACCTACGCGATCCCGGTGCAGCGGGTGATCGAGCTGCTGGAGGCGCCGCCTTCGCCATGATCGCCCCCCTCATTCTCGTGTGTCCGCCGCGTGAACTACGCCTCGGCGCACCGACAGCCGGGATTGTCCGCCTCGGACAGCCCTCACTACAGTGCGAGCCCGCACCCTGCGTTGCGTCGCGAGATGCACGCGGTCGCGCGCGACCCCGACACCAAGAGCACACGGCAGGGAGCCGCCGATGATCCGGATGTTCAACCATTACTTCCATGCCTGGACGCTGCGACGCATCGTCTTCGATTTCCTGCTGTCGCTGGCCGCGCTCGCGGGCGTGATCTTCGTCCAGGCGGAGCACCTGACCCTGGCCGTGCCGCTGGCCGGGCCGCAGGTCATCTCGCTGGCGGCCGGGCTGTTCGTGATCAACAGTGCCTCGGGCCTGTACCAGCGGGCCCAGGAATGGTCGCTGTCGGAGTCCCTGCTGCGTTCGCTGCTGGCCCTCGGCCTGGGCCTGGTGCTGGCTTACCAGATCTTCGATCTGCTGCCGGTGGGCTTCGGCAATGTGGATGCGATCCGCATCTCGGCGATGCTGGTCATCACCGCGCTGATCCTGCGTCGTGTGGTGCTGGGTTACTGGGCGACCAAGTCGCGCGCCGGGGCCCGCGTGCTGGTCTTCGGTGCCGGTCCGGCGGCGCAGATGGTCGGCACGACGCTGCGCACGGCCGATCCGCTGGCCACCGTCGTCGGCTACTTCCCGGGGCCGAACGAGAAGTCGATCGCCGTGCCCGAGAACGAGCGCCTGACGCCGACGCAGTCGCTGATCCAGACCGCCCGCGCACTGGAGGTCGACGAGATCATCGTCGCGCTGACCGAGCGTCGCTCGGGCAGCATGCCGCTGCGTGAGCTGCTGGACTGCAAGCTCTCCGGCATCCGCGTCTTCGACATCACCACCTATTTCGAGCGCATGCTCGGCCAGATCCGCGTCGACTTCGTCAATGCCGGTTGGCTGATCTTCGGTGACGGCTTCAACCAGGGCTTCTACCGCACCCTGGTCAAGCGCATCTTCGACATCGTCTGCTCGTCGGCCCTGATCCTGCTGGCGCTGCCGGTGATGCTCGTCACCACGGTGCTGATCAAGCTCGAGAGCAAGGGCCCGATCTTCTACCGCCAGGAGCGGGTCGGCGCCAACAGCCAGGTGTTCAAGGTCACCAAGTTCCGCAGCATGCGCACCGACGCCGAGAAGGACGGCAAGCCGCAGTGGGCGACCAAGAACGACAGCCGTGTGACCCGTGTCGGCAACTTCATCCGCAAGACCCGCATCGACGAGCTGCCGCAGCTGTTCAACGTGCTGGCCGGCGACATGAGCCTGGTCGGTCCGCGCCCGGAGCGCCCCTTCTTCGTCGAGCAGCTGACCAACGAGATCCCCTACTACGCGGTGCGCCACAGCATCAAGCCGGGCGTCACCGGCTGGGCCCAGGTGCGCTACCAGTACGGCTCCACGGTCGAGGACTCGCAGGAGAAGCTGCAGTACGACCTGTACTACGTGAAGAACCACAGCCTGTTCCTGGACTTCGTCGTGCTGTTCGAGACCGTGGGCGTCGTGTTGACCGGCAAGGGCGCGCGCTGAGCGTGAGGCGCTCCATCCGGTGCCGCCGGGGTGCCCGCGGCACGCCGCGGCCCCTGCACTGAGGCCGTCCGACCGTGTTCGCCGAGATCGACACGCTGCGGGCGCTGGGTTATGTCGCCGCCTGGCTGGCCTGGACGGCGCTCGGGTTCGCCTTGCCCTGGCTGGCCCGTCGCAACGGGGGCGTCAGCCGTCCGGCCCTCCGGTTCATGGCGGCGGTGTGGCTCAGTGCGGCCTGGGGACTGACGGCCTGGTGGGATCTGGGGTCGACCAAGCTCATCAGCTGGCACCTGGCCCTGTTCTGCGACCACGCGCGGTACGCGCTGTGGTGCCTGTTCCTGCAGCAGCTGCTGCGGCCGTTGCACCAGCCGGCCACGCCCGAAGTGCCCGCGCCGCTGTTGTCCGCCGGGCTGCCGGCGCTGTTGCTGGGGCTGAGCCTGCTGGCCAACCACTGGCTCGGCCAATGGGCTGGCGAGGCCGTGCCCGCGATGCGCTGGCTGTCGATCATCGGTCTGGCCTGGGCCGTGCTGCTGCTGTTGCTGATCGAGCAGCTGTTCCGCAACCAGGCCGACGGCGCCCGCTGGGAGGTCAAGCCGTTGAGCCTGGGGCTGGGCGCGATGGCCGCCTTCGACATCTACCTGTTCTCCCAGGGCATGATGTTCGAGCGGATCGACGCCGACGTGCTGGCCGTCCGCGGGCTGGTCCACGCGATGACCGTGCCGCTGCTGTGGCTGGCCGTCCACCGCCAGAAGGGCTGGCAGCGTCGCCTGCAGTTCTCGCGCGGGGCGATGTTCTATTCGGCCACCTTGCTGGTCATCGGCCTGTACCTGGTGTTCATCGCCGGCGTGGGCTATTACGTCCGGTACTTCGGCGGCAGCTGGGGGGGCGCACTGCAGGTCGCCCTGTTGTTCGGTGCGCTGGTCGGCCTCGTGCTGACCATGGCCTCGGGCACGTCCCGCGCGCGCTTCAAGGTCTTCCTCGGCAAGCACTTCTTCCGCTACCGCTACGACTACCGGCGTGAATGGCTGCGCTTCACGTCGATGCTGGCGTCGGCCCGCTCGCCACAGGAGGTCGGTGCCACGGTCGTGCGCGGGCTGGCCGATCTGGTCGAGAGTCCGGCCGGTGCGCTGTGGTACCGCGCCGTCGGCGATGAAGGGCATGTGCAGAGTGCGGCCTGGAACTTTCCGGTGCTGGATGCGGTGGAGCCACCGGATTCGTCGCTGTGCACGCTGATGCGCGAGCGCGAGTGGATCGTCACCCTGCCGCCCGGCTCCTCCCGGCAGCAGGACGGGCTGGTCCTGCTGCCTTGGCTGCAGGGCCTCGACCAGGCCTGGCTGGTGATCCCCCTGCTCGTCGGCGAGCAGTTGATGGGCTTCGTCGTGCTGGCCCGACCGCGCACCGCGATCGAGCTCGACTGGGAGGTGCGCGATCTGCTGAAGACCGCCGCCCGCCAGGCCGCCGGCTTCCTGGCCCAGATCCATGCCACCGAGGCCCTGCTGGAAGCGCGCAAGTTCGATGCCTTCAACCGCATGTCGGCCTTCGTCGTGCACGATCTGAAGAACATCATCACGCAGCTGTCGTTGATGATGAAGAACATCGATCGCCACGGCCACAAGCCCGAGTTCCAGCAGGACATGCGCCTGACCATCGAGAGCTCCCTCGAGAAGATGCGCCAGCTGATGCTGCAGTTGCGCGAGGGCGCCAAGCCCGTGGGCACGGCCTCGGGGGTCGATCTGGCTCAGTTGCTGCAACGCACGCAGGATATGGCCCGCCAGCGGGGCCGTGAGCTGGAGACGGACATCGTTGACCGGGTGTCCACCCGCGGTCACGCCGACCGTCTGGAGCGTGTGGTCGGACATCTTGTGCAGAATGCGCTGGATGCCACGCCCGCCAGTGGCCGGGTCTGGGTGCGCCTGGTGCAGGATGCGGGGCGCGCGCGGCTCGAGGTCGGCGACACCGGCGCCGGCATGAGCGCCGAATTCATCCGCAACCGGCTGTTCCGGCCGTTCGCCTCCACCAAGCAGCAGGGCATGGGCATCGGTTCGTATGAAAGCCATCAGTACATCAGGGAACTCGGCGGGAGCATCGACGTGAAGAGCGAATTGGGCCAGGGCACGGTCATGGCGGTGCTGTTGCCGCTGCTGGAGGTGCGCACCGCATCGGATCTGCGTGCGGCGGAGGGCGGCGCATGAGCCAGGCGCCCGCCGCTGATTCGACGCTGCTGATCGTCGAGGACGACATCGCGCTGCAGAAGCAGCTGAAGTGGTCGCTCGACGAATTCGACTGCGTGACGGCCAGCGACCGTGAGTCCGCGCTGGTGGCCTTCCGCCGCTACCAGCCGGCCGTCGTCACGATGGATCTCGGGCTGCCGCCCGATCCCGACTCGGTGTCCGAGGGCTTCCGGTTGCTGGAGCAGCTGCTGGCCCTGCAGCCCGATGTCAAGGTCATCGTGCTGACCGGCCAGAACGACCAGACCAATGCACTGCGCGCCGTGGCGCTGGGCGCCTACGACTTCCTGGCCAAGCCGCCGGACGACGACGTGTTGCGCCTGACCATCGCCCGGGCCTTCCGCATGGCCGAGCTGCAGGCCGAGAATGCGCGCCTGCAGCAGCTGCGCCAGCCCGACGGCCTGGGCGGCATGATCACCCGGGATCCGGAGATGCTGCGCATCGGCCGCATGGTCGAGCGCGTGGCGCCGTCGGAGGCCACCGTGATGCTGCTCGGCGAGAGCGGCACCGGCAAGGAGGTGCTGGCTCAGGGCCTGCACCAGGCGGCCCGACGCAGCGGCAAGTTCGTCGCGATCAACTGCGCGGCGATTCCCGAGAACCTGCTCGAGAGCGAGCTCTTCGGCTACGAGCGCGGCGCCTTCACCGGTGCCACCAAGACCACGCCGGGCAAGATCGAGACCGCCCATGGCGGCACGCTGTTCCTCGACGAGATCGGCGACCTGCCGCACCCGCTGCAGGCCAAGCTGCTGCGCTTCCTGCAGGAGCGCAAGATCGAGCGCATCGGTGGCCGGCAGGAGATCGCCGTCGACGTGCGCGTGGTCTGTGCCACGCACCAGGTCCTCAAGCAGCAGATCGCGGAAGGCCGTTTCCGCGAGGATCTGTACTACCGGCTGGCCGAGATCGTGGTCGACATCCCGCCGCTGCGCAAGCGCGTGGGCGATGCCGTGCTGCTGGCCCATGCCTTCCTGCGGCGCTTCGCGCAGGACAACAAGCGCGGCTCGATGAGCCTGGGCGAGGATGCCGTGCGGGCCATCGAGGCCCATGGCTGGCCCGGCAACGTGCGCGAGCTGCTCAGCGCGGTGCGGCGTGCCGTGATCATGGCCGACAGCAACCGCGTCTGTGCGCAGGATCTCGGCCTGATCGCCCCCGCAGGCAGCGGCGAAGCCGATGCGACCATCG
The DNA here is from genome assembly GCF_038066575.1 of Pseudaquabacterium rugosum. NCBI lineage: Bacteria > Pseudomonadati > Pseudomonadota > Betaproteobacteria > Burkholderiales > Sphaerotilaceae > Pseudaquabacterium > Pseudaquabacterium rugosum. Next base: position 24,073 of record NZ_JBBUTF010000001.1, read on the forward strand.
ACATGAGTGACCTCGATCTGCGGGCCGTCAGGGAGAATGCCGAACGGCAGGCCGTGCTGGCCGCGCTGGCCCGTACGGATGGCAACATCGTCAAGGCCGCGGAGTTGCTCGGCGTGAGCCGACCGACGCTCTACGACCTGATGAACCGCCTGTCCATCCGCAAGCTCGCGGAGTGAGCCCCGCGGCGGCGCCGGTCGTCGACCCTGACCGGATGCGCCCAGCGTCCGGTCGATCAGAGGTGTACAGAAGGTGGCAGTGAAGCGTTGCAAAGGCGGGGTCAGCCCGCGGTCCGCGTGGTGGGTCCTGGTCCTGGCAGCCAGTCTGGCCGGGTGTGGCGCGAGCCGCACGCCCGAGCAGGTGGTCGCCGAGGCGCGTGCGCAGACCGAGGCCGGCAAGACCGATGAGGCCCTGGTCACGCTCAAGAGCTTCCTGTCCGAGCAGATCGACACGCCGTCGGTGCGCCTGCAGCTGGCCCGCACCATGATCCGCATCGGCGACTGGTCGGGCGCGGTCACCGAGCTGGACAAGCTGGAGCAGGGCGCCTACGAGCGTGACCAGGTCGTGCCGCTGCTGGCCGAGGCGTTGCTGCATGTCGGCCAGGCGTCCAAGGTGCTCGAGCGTCACGCGACGACCCGGCTGTCCGATCCCGCGGCGCAGGCCGAACTGCAGATCACGCTGGCCTCGGCCCTGCTGCAGGCCGGGCAAGTGGACAAGGCCGAGGCCTTGCTCCAGCAGGCGATGACGGCGCGACCGGATGCCGCGCGGGGCCTGGTGGTGCAGGCCCGTCTGCTGGCCACGCGCCAGCAGTGGGATGCCGCGCTGGAACGGCTGGAGCAGGCCCGCGCACGGGATCCCAAGCTGGTCGATGGCTGGCAGTTGCGCACGGACATCCTCGCCCGTGGCAAGAATGACCTGCCGGCGGCCATCGAGTCCGCGCGTCAGGTGGTGAGCCTGCAGCCGACGCTGGCGTTCGGCTATGCGGCGCTCATCGACCTGCAGGTGCGTGCCGGCGACATCGCCGCGGCCCGGCAGACCCACCAGAAGATGAGCGAGCAGGCGCCGCGCGATCTGCGCACGCCGCTGGCCGGGGCCCAGCTGGCCTATCTGGGCCAGGACCATGCCCGCGCCCGTGCCGCGATCGAGCTCGTGCTCAAGGCCGCACCCGAGCATCCGACGGCGCTGGTGCTCGACGGCGCGATCAAGCTCGCCCAGGGTGCGCACCGGCTGGCCGAGGCCAGCTTCGCGAAGGCGGCGCGCGTCGCGCCCGGTCTGACCGTCGCCCGCCAGCAGCAGGCTCAGGCCCTGCTGCTGCTGGGCGAATGGAACAAGGCGCAGGGCGTGCTCAAGCCGCTGCTGGCCGAGCGGCCTGACGATCCGGTGTCCGCGTCGTTGATGGCGCAGTCCCTGACCCAGCAGGGCGAGACCACGCAGGCCCAGGTCTGGTACGAGAAGGCGCTGAAGGCGAACCCCGACGACGCCGCGGTGCGCACCGCCCTGGCCATGGCCCGCATCGCCCGCGGCGAGGTCGAGCCCGGCATGGTCGATCTGAGCCGTGTCGCGTCCAAGGATCCGGGCGATACCGCCGATCTGGCCCTGATCAACGCACGCATGGCCCGCGGCCAGTGGGAGCCCGCACTGCAGGCCGTCCGAGCCCTGTCGGCCAAGCTGCCCAAGCGGGCCTACCCGCGCGAGCTCGCGGCCCGCATCCTGATGGCGCGCAACGACGTCAAGGACGCCCGGGTCGAACTGGAGGCCGCGCTGGCCCTGGAGCCCCGCTTCTTCCCGGCCGTATTCCGCCTGGCGTTGCTCGATGTCCGCGACAAGCAGCCGGAGGCGGCGCGCAAGCGGCTGCAGCAGTACGTCGATGCCGACCCGCAGCATGTCGAGGCCCGCATGGCGCTGGTCGATCTCGGCATCTCGCAGCGCTCGCCGCGCGAGACCATCGAGACCCAGCTCAAGGATCTGCTGCGCGCGGAGCCGTCCTACGTGCCGGCCCGGGTCAAGCTGATCCAGCTCTACATGGCGGCCAAGCAGCCCAAGCAGGCCGTGACGGCTGCGCAGGAGGCGCTCGTGGTGGTGCCGGACCGGCCCGACCTGACGGATCTGCTGGGCGCCGCGCACCTGGCGGCCGGCGAGCATTCGCAGGCGGTGTCGGTCTACACCCGGCTGGTCTCGTTGCAGCCGGGCAACCCGCGTCACTACCTGCGCCTGTCCGAGGCCCAGGTCGCCCAGGGTGACAAGGCCGCCGGGCTGGCCACGCTGCGCCGCGCGCTCGATACGGCGGCGCTGGATGTCGAGGTCAACCACCGCTATGCGGTGCTGGCCCGTGCGCTCAAGCAGGACGACAAGGCCCTGGCCACGGCGCGTGAACTGCAGCGCCGCGCGCCGGGCTCACCGGGGGGCCATCTGCTCGAGGCCGAGATGCTGGGTCTGGCCGGGCAGTGGCCCGCCGCGGCCGATGTGCTGCGCAACGGGATCGCCAAGGCGCCACAGGGCGCGCGCGGCCTGTCGATCCGGCTGATCGAGGCCCTGGTCCGCCAGGGCAAGGTGGACCAGGCCGATGCGGTGGCCCAGGGCTGGCTGGCCCGTCACCCGGGCGATGTCGACCTGTCTCAGGCGGTCGGTTCCTTGCTGTTGTCGGTGCGTGCCGATGCACGTGCCGAGGCCTATTTCGCGCAGATCATCAAGCGGCGCCCCGATGACGCCAGTGCGCTGAACAACCTGGCCTGGTTGCTGGCGGTGCAGAACAAGCCGGCCGCGCTCGACTACGCCAGCCGCGCCCTCAAGCTGCAGCCCGAGTCGGTGCCCGTGCTCGACACCTATGCGCAGGCCCTGGCGGCAGCCGGCCGGCTGCCGGACGCCGTCAAGCAGGCGGAGGACGTGGTCCGGCGCCAGCCCGACGCCGCAGGCCTGCACCTGACGCTGGCCAAGCTGCAGGCCCGGGCCGGCCAGTCCGATGCGGCCCGCAAGTCCAGCGAGGAGGCCCTCCGGCTCGCCCAGACCGATGAACTGCGCAACGAGGTCCGCAAGTTCCAGAGCGGGCTCAAGGGCTCGCCATGACCGGGATGGCGGGCGTGCATCCCGCCGGCCGGCACCCGCTGGGTGCGTGGGGCGGCTGGCTCCCGCGAGCCGTGCCGGTCTGGCGGCGGTACGCGCGATGAGCCTGCCGCGGCGCGCATCGGCCGTCCACCGGAGCCATCCCCGGTGAAGGTGCTGCTGCTGGCCGAGTGCGTGACGCTGGCCCATCTGGCCCGGCCGCTGGCGCTGGTCGATCGCTGGCAGACCGAACGCGCGGCCGGTGTGGCGCACGCCGACGTGCAGTGGGTGCTGGCCCGTGACCCCCGCAGCGCGCGCTTCTGCACCGGCTTTCCGGGCGAGCAGGTCGATCTGGCCAGCCTTGATCCGGCCCGCTTCGTCGAGCGCCTCGCCCGCGGCCAGGCGGTCTACCGCGGTGACGAGCTCGACGCCCAGGTGCAGGCTGACCTGGCCCTGTACGCCGATCTGAGGCCGGATCTGGTCATCGGTGACTTCCGGCTGTCGATGGCCGTCAGCGCGCGGCGTGCCGGACTGCCCTGTGCCACGCTCTGCAATGCCTACTGGGTGCCGGGTACGCCGGTGCGTCCGGTCCTGCCCGTCTTGCCCTGGACGTCCTGGGTGCCCCTGTCGCTCGCGCAGCGGCTGTTCGATCGCGTGCAGCCCTGGGCCTTCGCCGCGCATGCCCGGACCTTCCGGGACTGGCGGGCCCGGCAGGGGCTGGATCCCGGGGGGCTCGATCTGCGGGCGGCCTACACCGATGCCGACCGGCGCTGGGTGACCGATGCCGCCGCGTTGTTCCCGGATCTGGGGCAGGACCGCGCGGTGCGGCGCATCGGGCCGCTGACCTGGTCGGCCGGCGGTGTCCCGGACGGCGAGCTCGCGCAACGGCTGCAGGCGGTGGATCCGGCGCCGCTCGTCTACGTGTCGATGGGCAGTTCGGGCCGGGCCGATGTGCTGCCGCTGATCGCCCGGGCCTTGCTGGCCCAGGGGTGCCGGGTGGTGATGTCGTCGGCCGGGCTGGATCCGGCGCGGCTGGGTGTCGACACCACGCGGCTGCACGTCGCGCCCTATGTGCCGGCCCAGGCCGTGATCGACCGGGCGTCGCTCGTGGTCTGCAACGGGGGCAGCCTGTCGGTCTACCAGGCGCTCGATGCCGGGGTGCCGCTGGTCGGCATCGCATCGAACCTCGACCAGTTCCTCAGCATGGCGCCGGTCGTCGCGCGAGGTGCCGGCACGCTGCTGCGTGCCGACCGGCTCACCTTGCCGGCCCTGACACAGGCCGTGCGGCATGGCCTGGAGGCCCCCAGCGGCCCCGGCGGCCCCGGCCAACCCGGATGGCCGCAGGCGGCCCGGACGCTGGCCCGGGCGTTGGCCGCCGAACGGCTGCAACGGCCGGCCGTCCAGACCTTGCTCGACGATCTGGGCCGTTGAGCCGAGGCGCTCCCGGAGGCCGGGAGGCGCGGCAGCCGGCCCTCCGGGCCGTCGATGATCAGAAGTGCAGGCCGCCGACCAGCTGCACCGAGCGGTGCAGCGGCACGATGCCGTACTCGCTGTCGCGGCGTCCGGCGGTCTGCAGCCACTGCAGCGCGGTCGACCAGTCCCCCTGCTCGTAGCGCAGCTCGACCCAGCCCAGGCGGCTGTGGTCGGCCACCGTGTACTTGACCAGGCCGGTCAGGCTCAGGCCGCGCAGTCCCAGGTCCTTGTGGGTGACGTAGGCGAACAGCGCTTCGCGCGTCGCCGGATCCTGGCGGGCGTCGCTGACCGACAGATACGGGAGCACCTGGGTCGTCGTGCTGCTCTGGCGCACGGCGTCACGCCAACCGGCGCCAGCGGGGGCAAAACCGTTGTAGTGCCCTTCGAACGTCACCTGGGTGCCGGCCGGCAGGGTATGGCTGAGACCGGCGACCGCGCGCAGGGCCTGGCGACGCTCGCGCTGCGCGTTCAGGCCGAAGCGGGCGGCCATGTCCGTGTCGCGGCCCCAGGCGGCTTCGCCGTGGACCGTGGTGGCCGGCCCGGCCAGTGCCGAGGCGCTGAGGCCCAGCTGGGCCGCGCGGCCGTCCCTGACGTAACCCGAGAACTGGCCCGAGACGCGTGACGACCAGCGGACGTCGGCCGTGGCCAGCAGCGCGTGACGGGCGTTGGTCGAACCCAGATCGGCGCTCCAGCGCCGGTCCGACGGGGCATCGGCCAGCTTCGGCGCCCAGGCCAGCGACCAGGATCCGTCACGCCACGGACGCTGAACCCGCAGCACCGCGGTGCCCAGCCGGCTGTCGCGGCGCGCGATCGGATCCGGCGAGATCTGCAGGCGCTCGGCATCGGTGCGCAGGAAGTCGGTCGGGTTCCAGCCCCAGGCCGTGCCCTGGCGCAGGTTGACGCGGCCGATCTCCGCACTGCCGGAACCGTCGGCCGCACTCCAGGCCGCATAGAGCTCGCGCAGGCTGTTGGTCCCGCCACTGCCGCCGTCGGCATCCGGCTTGACATGGTCATAACGGTTGGAAAGATGCGCGCGCCACTCCGGCGCCAGACGCCAGCTGCCCCTCAGATCAGCGGTCAGGCGGTGTCCGGTCTCGCTGTCCGCGTCGCGGTAGTTCAGCCGGCTGCCGGCGGCTTCCAGCAGCAGGCGCACGTCCGGGCGGTGGGCACCCGACGGGGCTTCCGCTCCCGCAGACGCCGCGGCCGGGGCGGCGGTGTTCGCGGCAGGAGCCTGTCCAGGGACGCGGGCGGATGGGGTGACCGGCTTGGCCGGCGCGGGCGCCATGGCCGGAGCTTCGAGGCCGAGGGCATCGGTTTCGTCCTCGGCCGTCTGGGCCTGGGCGATCGGCAATTGGCAGGCAAGACCGAGCGCGGCGGCGCCCAGCAGCGGAAACGTGCGGTACGACATGGACAGAGGGAGGGGTATCAGGAGAGAGAGGGTCGGGTCATTGGTCAGCCTGGTAGCGCGGCAGGTAGTCGCGCTGCATCCAGGAGGCCGGCACCTGCCGGGACTGGAACTCGCTGAGCTGGATCAGCGTGACGGACTGCGGATTCAGCCCGTCGATGATCACGGTCTCGGTCGGCCGCTCGGCGCCCAGCTGTGGCTGGTACTTGCGGTAGAAGGCCGTCTTCAGCAGCCGGCCGGACTCGGCGTAGAAGCGGGCCTTGATCGGGGCCCGGCTCTGCGCGTCGATCCACAGCTCGGCCGTGGCATAGGCCGCATCGCCTTCGCTGGCCGTCAGGGCCAGCTTGAGCGTCTGGCGCTTGCGTTTCTCGCCATCGGTGATCTGTTCTTCGCCCGCGAGCGCGGCCCGGTAGTCCTTGGCGAAGTTGACGGTCAGCACGTCGCCGTTGCTGGCCTGGCCGAGCAGGCGCTGCTGGGGTGACAGTCGCACGCTGGCCTTGCTCGACGGGTCGTAGAACCACAGGTCCTGACCCGTCTTCAGCATCAGCTTGCCTGCGTCGCGTGCCGGCTGGATGAAACGCAGCAGCGAGCTGAACTGGCCGTTGCCATCGGTGCGTGCCAGGCTGCTGAGCACGCTGGTGTCGATCAGCTGGCCGCGTTCGAACTCGTTGAGCGTGATCAGCACGCGGAAGGCCTGGCCCGGATTGCGGATGGCATCGCTGGCCGCGAGCAGGTCCTGTGCGGTGTCGGCGTGGGCCCGGCCGGCCGCTCCGCAGGCGAGGGCGCCCAGCGCCAGGGTGCGGACCGCGGCACGGCGGCGGGACAGGGGGGCGAGGGCGAGGTTCATGTGTGTCGCAGGCTTTCCACCACGTTCAGGCGCGCCGCTCGGCGCGACGGCCACCAGGCTGAGACGACTGCGATCAGGATCAGCCCGATCGTCGCTCCAGCCAGCATCCGTGTCTCTCCCCAGACCCGCAGCACCAGCGGCAGCGGCTCCGAGGTCCCCGGCGGCAGCCAGGTCAGCCCCAGGCTGTTGACGAGACCGGCGATCAGGAGCGAGGCGATCAGACCGCCGAAGGCGCCGACGACGCCCAGCAGCGTCCCTTCCATCACGAACAGGTTCTGCACCTGTTGGCGGCGCAGGCCCATCGCGCGCAGCGTCCCGATCTCGACCGTGCGCTCGACCACGGCCGTGTTGACCGTGTTGCTGACGGTGAACAGCACGATCGAGCCGATGAGGGCGAAGATGAAGGTGAAGATGGTGTCGAACAGCGACAGCGTCTGCACGAAATACGGGTTCAGGGTCTGGTAGTCGATCACCGTCAGCGGCTGGTCGAGCTTCAGTCCGTCGATCAGCGCCTGCAGCCGGGCCTGGACCGCCGCCATCGTGTCGGTGTGCTGCAGCTGCACCATGATCGCGGTGGCCCGTGGCGGGCTGCGGCCGTAGATCAGGCGTTGGGCCTGGTCGAGCGACAGCATCACCGCGACGTCGTCGAGCTCCTTGAAGCCCTGCAGTTCAGCGGCCAGCACGGCCAGCGAGGCGACGTTGGGCGTGCCGTTGGCATGGCCCGCGAGCAGTTCGATGCGTGGCGCAGCCTTCGTGCCCCGGCTGTTCTGCGCCCGCGCGCCGTCGCCGGCTTCCAGGTCGCTGAGCTGGGCCAGATCGGCGCCCAGTGCGGTCTTGGCCGCCGATGGGGCGGGCTTGTCGGCCTCGGCCTCACGCCCGGCCGGCTGGCTGGGCTGAGGGCAGTCCGTCAGCGCCAGGGCCTTGCACAGCTGCAGCAGCCGGGCCACGCCCATGCCGATGACCGCGCCATCCGGATGGCGGTCGTCGAGCACGATGGGGGGCGTGTCCAGCGGGATGTCGAACTCGTTCCAGGTCCGCATCGCGTTGACGTCCTTCGGCACGAAGCCGAAGCCGACCACGCTCTTGGACAGACCCTGGTCGAAGTTGCCGGCCACGCCGCTGAACTGCAGCGTGGGCGACATCACCGTGATGCGTTCACGCAGCACGTCGTCGGCGCGGATCGCGTCCATCACCCGGCGGTAGTCCTTGATGCCGTAGGCCGTCGGGTCGCTGCTGCCGAAGACGAAATAGTCCCGGTGCTGGATCTGCAGATGGCCGCCGGCCCGGATGTAGGCCGTCTCCATGCTGGTGGCGATGTTGCGGGCATAGCCGCCGAACAGCAGCGTGGCGATGCTGCCGATGGCCAGCGCGAGCAACGTGGCCAGGGAGCGTCGGCGGTTGCGCAGCAGGTTGCGCGCCGCCAGGGACCAGGAGTTCATCATGCCGTGGACAGACGGGAGGACGGAGCGGAGGCCTCGCCCGGCAGGGTGCGGCGGCGGATCTGGCGGATCTGGCCGTCGCGCAGGAAGATCAGGTCGTCGGCGCTGCCGATCAATCCCGGATCATGCGAGGAAAACAGGAAGGAGATGCGGTAGCGCGCCTGCATCTGGCGCATCAGCTGCAGGATGGCGGTGCCGGTCTGGCTGTCGAGGTTGGCGGTCGGCTCGTCGGCGATCACCAGCCGCGGCTTGCGGGCGAGCGCGCGGGCGATGGCCACCCGCTGGCGCTGGCCGCCCGAGAGCTCGCCGGGCTTGTTGCGCGCGCGGTCGGCCAGCCCGACGGCCTTGAGCAGCCGTTCGACCCGCTGCGCGCGGCGGCGCGGCGCCAGGCCGGCCAGCACCAGCGGGTATTCGATGTTCTCGTAGGCGTCGAGCACCGGCAGCAGGTTGAAGTTCTGGAAGATGAAGCCGATGTGCTCGCCGCGGAACGCGGCCAGCGCGTCGTCATCGAGTGATCCGAGATCCTGGCCCGCGACCTGCACCGAGCCCCGGTCGGGCCGGTCGATGCCACCGACCAGGTTCAGCAGCGTGGTCTTGCCGCTGCCCGAGGGGCCGAGCAGCACGGTGAAGGCCGCCGGCCGGATCAGCACGTCGATCCCCCGGATGACCGGGACTTCCACCGCATCGAGTTGATAGGTCTTGAACACGCCCTTGAGTTCGGTGGCGGGTTCGTGGCCGATGCGGGTCGGCATCAGGGACGTCGGCGCTGTGGACATGGGAGAGGGATGCAGTGGCCAGGAGAGGGGCGGGCACGGCCTGCGGGCCCGCGTCGTTCCCGGCTTATCGGGCGCATTGTCCATCCGGTGAAGGCTCTATCCGCTCGATAATCCCGAAGGTCCGTGTCCGAATGGCTGTCGCCCTCGGCGACGGCGGCATGGCCCAGGGCTGGAGATCGAAGAGACATGCAGGCGAACTGGAAGGACTATCTGCTGATCGCGCTGGTGCTGACGCCCGTGTGCGCCGTCGCCCTGGGGCTGGCGGCAGCGCTGGATCTCGGGCTGCGTGCGTGGCTCGGTCCGTGGTCGGTCGCGGTGGCCATCGTGGGTTTCCTGTCGGCCTGGGCGCTGGGCTCGGCCCTCGCGCTGCAGGTGCTGCGCCGCCTGGCGCCCGTGCCGCCCGGCGAGCACGCGCAGACCTCGCGCGAGTTCGCGCGCTGGAAGGCGCTGACGGTCGTCTACCGGCTGGGCCAGGGCGCGCTGTCGCCGCTGCTGCCGTTCTTCCTCGCGCCCTGGCTGTCCCGTCTGTACGGTGCGCGCATGGGCGCTGACGTGGCCGTCGGCGGGCACATCGATGATCCCTATGCGGTCAGCGTCGGCGCCGGGACCGTCATCGGCAACCAGGCGCTGGTGTCGGCCAACGCGCTGCAGGACGGGCGTCTGCTGGTGGCACCGGTGGTCATCGGGCGTGGCGTGACCATCGGCGCCAACGCGATCGTGATGCCGGGCGTGACCATCGGTGACGGCGCGCTGATCGCGGCGGGCGCCTGCGTGATGGCGCACACCCAGGTGCCTGCCGGCGAACAATGGCGAGGCAATCCGGCTCGCAAATGGGTGGCGCTCGGCGCCGTCGGTCGGGCCCCCGCGGCCATCGGCACCGACTGAGTGCTTGTCGAACTTTCTTACAGGCGTTGCGGCCCCCCGTGATCCAGGCCACCTCAACAGTGTGCTAGCCGACTGATTCAGAACGTGTTTTTCCGAGACCGAAGGGAATGGCACGTTGGTTGCTATTAGGGCGCAGGGCAAGCTACACCACAGCAGCTCGTCAATCACACTTCAGGAGTTCTCCATGAAACTGTCCAAGCTTGTGTCGTCGCTGGCTGTTGCGGTCACGATGCTCTCCGGCGCGGCCCACGCTGCTCCGACCATCACCAACAACGACGGCGTGCTGAGCCCGTTCGGTGGTTTCGACTGGGCCCAGGGCTCGGTGGCCTACACCGATGGCTTCACCCCGGTCGTCGGCTCGACCTTCACGCTGTACTACGTCGGCTGGGCCGTCGCGGTCAACGACACCACCGGTGGTTCGCTGTTCACGCCGTTCCTGGACACGAACGCGAATGGCAGCAAGATCGCGACCAACGCCTACGAGTACACGATCTTCGGCTCGATCACCGAGATCGTCGACACCTGCTCGGACGGCGCTGACGGCATCTCCGGCACCGGCGATGACAGCTGCTCGTTCTCGGTCACCGGTGGCAGCTTCAGCGTGTACTACGACACGGCCGCCAACGCCAACCGTTCGAACCTCACCGGCTTCACCGACGGCACGCTGATCGTCGGCGGCACCGTGGACGCCAGCGCCAGCACCCAGACCTTCACCAACGCCACCGGTGGTTCGGTCACGCTGACCGGTACCGTCACGTCGACGAACGGCGCGTACATCAACCCGGCTCTGGTCGGCTCGACCCTGACGTCGACGCTGCAACTGGGTTCCGCCGTCACCAGCTTCGTGGTGCCGACGTACGCCTTCCCGACCAACTCGATCGTGTTCCAGGCCGACGCGAACCAGTCGTTCACCGCCGCCGTTCCGGAACCGGCTTCGCTGCTGCTGGTCGGTGGTGCCCTGCTGGGCCTGGGCGCTGCCCGTCGCCGCGTTGCCAAGCGCTGATCGTCCGTTCCGCTCCGTCGATCACGGCCGCTTCGGTGGCCGTGTTTGAACGGACGGGATCGGAAGGCCTGCCGGAAACCTGGCAGGTCACATGAAAAAGGGAGCCTCGGCTCCCTTTTTTTTGTGCACCCGCCCCGTCGCCGGGTGGCTTGCGCCGTGCCATGGCCGGCGTCCGTCCGTATCGCCCGAGGCTCAGTCCGCCGGGTTCCGGGTCGGGTCGAGCAGCTGGTCCGGCCGCAACCGCCAGGACCTTGGCTGCGTCCGCCCCTCTCCCCGGTGATCGCCGAGCCGGCCCAGCCATACCGTGCGTGCCAGGGGCAGATCGCCGAGCAGGGCCGGGGCCTGGCGCGCCATGGCCTCGGTGCGGCGCCGTATCGAGTCGTCGCGGGTGAACGCCACCCCGTCGCGCAGATAGCGGGTGAAGACCAGCGGCGTGATCGCCGGCTGATGCTGCAGCCCCAGTGCCGTGGCGCCCAGCCACAGGCGCTGCATCTGGCGCCCGGCATCCAGGTGGTCCGCGGCCGTGTGCGGCGGCGTGTCACGCACGATCGCCACCAGTGCCGAACAGGCCACCGTGGGCAGCAGATCCATCTGGAGTCGAGGCAGCACCGTGCCCGCCGCCCAGCGGTTCAGGGCATCCACCCGCCGCCAGTCCTGCAGGGCCCAGCGCATCAACTGACGCGTCAGGCGATCGACGCCGAGCGCGGCATCCGGCACGCCCCAACGGCTGTGGGTGCGCTTCCAGTCAATGATGTCGCGGTGGGTGGCATGGGCCTCGGGCAAGGTCAGGCGGATGCCCGCATTGATCCACAGCAGGCGGGCCAGTCGCCAGCGTGCCGCCAGTCCTTCGAACCACACCAGCTGGTATCCCGGCGCCAGCTGGGCCGCCAGCGCGTGCCGTTCGTCCGCGCGCAGGGGGCGCACGGACATCGGCCGGCGCTGCACGCTGCGTCGACGGATGGTCCAGGTCGGCGGGTCGGCGGGGCCGGGGGCCGCGCCGGATCCGGTCGAGGCGGGGGGCGCCAGCCGCAGCAGCACGTCGTGCCGATCCACCCGGCCGCGGGTCTCGAGGTCGTCGATCGGCGTGCAGTGCAGGGACAGTCCACGCGCACGGGCGGCGATGGCGAGCGTCTCGACCAGCGCGCCCAGCGCCATCCGTGTGGGGATGCCATCCAGGTCGTAGACGCAGTGGGCCCGCGTGTCCTGCACGATCACGCGGACCTGCCGGTCATCGAGGAGGCGGAACCGCCAGGGCTGGGTGTTGTCCCCGCTCGGCGCCCAGCGGGCCAGCGCCAGCAGCTCACGCAGCACGTCGGCGCCGACCGTGCCCGGCGCGGTGCTCATCGGCGGGTCTCCTGTGGGGTCTCGGCGCCGGCGTGCCGGGCCAGGAATCGCCGCCCCAGCGCCAGCTTGATGCGCTGCAGCGGGTTGCGGTTGCCGCCCGGCAGCCAGGTGTGGCGGGCGCGCAATGAATAGGCGTCGATGTGCCAGCCGTGGGGGGCGGCGCGCACCTTGCCGCGGCCCAGCACCAGCTTGAGCACCTCGGTGCCCGCCAGACCCGCGCACAGCTGGCAGGCCATGGCCGTCGACGGGCCGCGCCGTTCGGCGAAGCTGACGCGGCTCGGGTCGACCAGGTAGGCGCGGTGCAGTCCGGCCGGTGCGAGGCCGAGCGCGAAGCGCAGGGCCAGCTCCTGCTCGTCCAGCCCGTCGTGCCAGTCGAAGTACGCGTCGAAGCTGCAGCCTTGCGGCAGGAAGGTCAGCAGGGCGGCGCCCATGCCCAGCGGCGCTACCGTGACGGCCGGGATGCCGCGTGCGCGGCAGGCGGCGAACACGGCACGCCGGGCCTGGAAGGCGAAGAAGTCCAGGCCGTCGACGTAGACGTCGACGCCGTCCAGAAAACGGTCGAGGTTGTCCGGACCGACGCCCTCGGGGAAGGTGGCGATGTCGAGCCCGGGGTTGATGTCCAGTGCCTGGGCCTGCATCACGGCGAGCTTGGACCGATCCAGGGTGGAGACGGCCGCTCCCGCCTGGCGGTTGAAGTTGGCCAGGCTGAAGTGGTCGAAGTCCGACAGCTGGAAGCGGCCGATGCCGAGCCGCGCCAGGGTCAGCAGGTGTACGCCGCCGACGCCGCCCAGGCCCGCGATGGCCACCCGCGCCTCACGCAGGCGCTGCTGTTCGCTCGCGGTCAGCCAACCCAGGTTGCGGGCGAAGGCCTGCTCGTATTGGAAGGAGGGGGCGGTCTCGTGCACGGGCTGGATCCTAAGGCCTGTCAGGCGCGTCCGGTCTTCAGGACTGGGGGCGTGGTGTGTCGGCGTCGACGGCGTCATCGGGGATGTCGGCCATCGGCCGGCCGGCTGGAGTGATCGGCGCGCAGACGCCCGGCCGGGGCGTCGACCGCAGTCGCGGTGACCGGCCGTGACACCGGTCACGGTGGCCTGCCTGCATCCGGGTGGCGCAGCCCGTGCGCCCCCCGGCATGGGTGGGTGGCTGTGACGAATGTAGAGCGGATGCTCGCTTTCCTGGCGCAGCCGCGACGGACAGTCATGGCAGCTATGCCATCATCCCGGGCTGCGCGACAGCCATACCCCCGGCCGAAGGCGGCTCATTCCGCCGGCATTCCCGTGTTCGGGTGGCCCGACGTGCGCCCATTCCAGACCAGTTGGCAGGAACCCACCGTGTCATATTTTTCGCATTTTCTTCGTCGTCCCGGTCATTTCCTGGTTCTGCTGATGGCCGCCTGGCTCACCGGCTGCGCCAGCCCCAGCCCGTATCCGGCGGCGCCGGCCAGCGCCGGCGTGCAGGACTATTCCTACGTCATCGGCGCCGGTGACACGGTCAACATCATCGTCTGGCGCAATCCCGAGCTGTCGATGCTGGTGCCGGTGCGGCCGGACGGCAAGCTGGCCTCGCCGCTGGTCGACGAGGTCGTCGCCCAGGGCAAGACCCCGGTGGCGCTGGCCCGCGAGGTCGAGAAGACGCTGTCGAAGTACGTGCGCGATCCGGTCGTCACCGTCCTGGTGACGAACTTCGTCGGCCCCTACACCGAGCAGATCCGCGTCGTCGGTGAGGCCGCCCGGCCCCAGTTCCTGCCGTACAAGCGCAGCATGACGCTGCTGGACGTGATGATCGCCGTCGGCGGGCTGACCGATTTCGCGGACGGCAACCGTGCCTCCATCCTGCGCACCGGCGAGGGCAATGCCCAGTACAGCGTCCGCGTGAAGGACCTGATCAAGCGCGGAGACGTGGGCGCCAATGTCGAGATGCGCCCGGGTGACATCCTGATCATTCCGCAGAGCATGTTCTGATTCCGGGCGCGCGACCGCGGTGCCGGCCTGCAGGCCGGCCCGGTGGTCGCGTCCGCGCATGGCGCCGTGTCGCGCCTGCGTGGCCCGGCGCCGGCTGCCCGCACGATCCTGCCCGCCCCGCGCGGGACGCCCCGGGCTTCGCCGGCCCCTCTCCTGACCGCAGCACTGTTCGAAGTCGATGGAAGAACTGATCAACCAGCTCAGCGCGATCGCGCGCGGGATGTGGAAGTTTCGCTGGACCGGGTTGATCGTCGCCTGGGTGATGGCGATCGTGGGTGTGGTCGTGGTCTTCAAGATCCCCGACCGCTACGAAGCGTCGGCGCGGATCTTCGTCGACACGCAGTCCATCCTCAAGCCGCTGATGTCCGGCCTGACCGTGCAGCCCAACATCGACCAGCAGGTCGTGATGCTCAGCCGCACGCTGATCAGCCGCCCCAACATCGAGAAGCTGGTGCGCATGGCGGACCTGGATCTCAAGAGCGAGACCAAGGCGCAGCAGGAGCAGCTGATCGAGACGCTGATGGAGACGCTGAAGATCGCCACCACCGGCCGCGACAACCTCTACACCCTGTCCTACGCCGATCCGGACCGTGACAAGGCCAAGCGGGTGATCCAGTCGATGGTCTCGATCTTCGTCGAGTCCAGCCTGGGCGCCAGCCGCAAGGACACCGACTCGGCCAAGGTCTTCCTCGACGAACAGATCAAGTCCTACGAGAGCAAGCTCGAGGAGGCCGAGGCGCGGCTGAAGGACTTCCGCCTGCGCAACATCGACCTGCAGAGCGGCGATGGCAAGGACACGGCCACCCGCCTGGGTGAGCTGAACCAGCAGCTCGAGACGGCCCGCCTGCAGCTGCGCGAGGCCGAGCAGGCCCGCGATGCCGCCCGCAAGCAGCTCGATGCCGAGCGGGGCCGCGATGGTGGCCATGGCGGCGCGGCGCAGAGCGTGCTGCAGGAGGCCGCGCTGAACATCGCCACGCCCGAGCTCGATGCCCGCCTGGACGTGCAGCGCAAGAACCTCGACGCCCTGTTGCAGCGCTACACCGACGCCCATCCGGACGTGGTCGGCACCCGTCGGCTGATCCGCGAGCTCGAGGACCAGAAGAAGCGTGAGATGGCCGAGCTGCGCAAGGCCGCGCTGGCCCAGCCCGCCCCGACACCGGCCATCAGCGGCAACGCCAACCTGGCCGTCCAGGAGCTCTCGCGGGTGCTGGCCACCTCCGAGGTGCAGGTCGCCTCGTTGCGGGCCCGCGTCGCCGAATACCAGAACCGCGTGAACCAGGCCCGTGCGCAATCGCGCACCGCCCCGCAGATCGAGGCCGAGGCGGCGCAACTCAACCGCGATTACGCGATCATCAAGAAGAACTACGAGGACCTGGTGGCCCGCAAGCAGGCGGCCGTGATGTCCGGTGATCTGGACATGGCCTCGGGCGTGGCCGACTTCCGTCTGGTCGATCCGCCGCGGGTCTCGCCCAAGCCGGTGTCGCCCAACCGCCTGCTGCTGCTGCCGGCCGCGCTGGTGGTCGCGCTCTTCGCCGGTGTGTTGACGGCCTTCGTCGGCAACCAGCTGCGCCCGGTCTTCCACGAGGCCAACGAGCTGCGACTGGCCACGGGCCTGCCGCTGCTGGGCGTGGTCTCGGCCGTGCTGACCGAGGACTCGATGAAGCGCGAGCGCAGCGACCGCATGCGCTTCTACCTCGGCGTGGGTCTGTTGTTCGCGGTCTTCCTGGTGGCGATGGTCACCGTCTCGATCCTCTCGGCACGCATGGTGGGTTAAGCAGATGAGCAGTCTGATCGAACAGGCAGCACAGCGACTGGCGCAGCTGCGCGCCGCCGGGGTCGAGATTCCCGGCGAGGACACGCCGACGATGGTGCCGCCGCACCCGATGGCCCGGCCGGCCCCGGTCGACGACATCGCCGACCTGGATCTGGACCTGGACCGGGTCTCCGCCCCCGCGGTGCCGATGCCGCCGCCCGCCGCCGCGCCGGTGTCCAAGCTGGTCGAGTTCGACCTGCCGGCGTTGATCGAGGCCGGCTATCTGGTGCCCAGCGCCCCGCGCTCGCACATGGCCGACCAGTACCGCGTGATCAAGCGTCCGCTGATCGCCAACGCGATCTCGCTCGACGACGTGCGCGTGCGCCACGCCAACCTGATCATGGTGACGAGCGCGCTGCCCGGCGAGGGCAAGAGCTTCACCGCGATCAACCTGGCGATGAGCATCGCCGCCGAGCTCGACCACACCGTGATGCTGGTCGATGCCGACGTGGCCCGTCCGTCGGTGCTCAAGAAGCTGGGTCTGCCCGAGGCGCGCGGCCTGCTCGACCTGCTGGAAGGCAAGGCCGAGATGAGCGAGGTGCTGATGCGCACCAACATCGACAAGCTGACGCTGCTGCCCAGCGGGCGGCCGCATCCGAAGGCGACCGAGCTGCTCGCCTCCGAGGCGATGCACCAGCTGCTCGAGGACATGGCCACCCGCTACCCGGACCGGATCATCATCTTCGATTCGCCGCCGCTGCTGCTGACCACCGAATCGCGCGTGCTGGCCACGCACATGGGCCAGGTGGTGATGGTGGTGCATGCCGGCAAGACGCTGCAGGCCGACGTGAACAACGCCCTGGCCACGATCGAGACCTGCCCGCTGCGCATGGTGCTGCTCAACCAGGCCCGCCATGGCAACCGCGGCTCCTACGGCTACGGATATGGCTACGGCTATGGCTACGGCTACGGCTATGGCAGTGACGAGCAGCGTCCGGCGGACGGCGGTGCCGCGGTGCCGGCCGAGACCGCGACGGCCGGCGGCCGGGCGGACTGAGATGCGGCGCCGTCCGTCGATGCTGCAGGCCCGCGCTCCGCGTGGGGTGCTGGCGGTGGCCCTGGCCACCGCGGCCCTGGCGGCCTCCGCCCAGCAGGCCGCACCGGCCGGGGGCTGGCGTCTGCAGCCTTACGTCAGTGCCGAGCAGACCGTCACCAGCAACCACGATGTCTCGGCCCAGGGTGAGGCCGATGCCGTCACCCGGCTGACCGCCGGCAGCGGCCTGCAGGCCCGCTCGGCCCATTGGCTGGGGCAGGGCGATCTGAACGTCAAGCGCGTGCAGTACGCACGCCATGCCCGCAAGAGCGAGTGGCAGCTCGGCGTCAAGGGCCAGCTCACCGGCCGGGCCTACGACGATCGCCTGACGCTGGAAACCGGTCTGGATGTCTCCCGCCGCGCGTTGTCCGCGCTCGGTCCGACGCTGGCCTCGCCCGACAGCGCCAGCAGCAATGTCGCGCGCACCACGCAATGGCACCTCGCGCCCCAGTGGCGCAGCCGCCTGGGGGGCGATCTGCGCCTGAGCGCGAAGCTGGGCCTCGACGGCGTGCGCGTGCAGGGCCAGCCCGATGGCAACCAGGTCGTGCGCAGCGCCCAGATCGCGCTGAATCCGGCCACCGAGCGACGCCTGGGCTGGCAGACGCTGGCCAGCGTGCAGCGCATCGACGAACAGATCGGCCGTGACACCGGCTCCGACCGCCTGCAGGGCGTCGCGACCTGGGTCGTCGAGCCGGCCGAGTGGCAGCTGCAGGGCCGCGTGGGTCGCGAGTGGAGCGATGTCTCCACCGCCGACCGCCGCGCCTATGCCACCTGGGGCATCGGCACCCGCTGGACGCCGGGGCCGCGCACCTTGATGGATGCGCAGTGGGAGCGCCGCAGCTTCGGCAACACCTATGCGGTCGAGCTGTCGCACCGCCTGCCGCGCACCGCCTTCAAGCTGCAGCTGACGCGCAACCTGAGCAGCTCCGACTACGCCAACACCGGTCAGACCTCGACCGCCTACCAGCTGTTCGACCAGCTGCTGCGGTCGAGCATCAGCGACCCGCTGCAGCGTCAAGCCGCCGTGCTGGCCCTGCTGGGCAACCGGCCGATCAACGCGCCGGTCGATGCCGACTGGCTGGGCTCGGCCACCACCGTGCAGCAGCGCGGCGCGTTCTCCGTCGCCTGGCGTGGCGTGCGGCAGACCGCGACGCTGACGCTGGGCAGCACCCGCACCGAGCGCGTCGATCCGCTGGCCCAGCTGATCGACCTGCTGGCCCAGGCCACCCGCGTGCGGCGCAACGACCTGGCCGTCGACCTCGAACACGCGCTGACGCCGCAGGCCTCGCTGCTGTTCGGGCTGTCGGCCGTCGACACCCGCGGCGAGCTGGCCAGCCAGCGCGCACGCGAGCAGCTCGCCTCGCTGCGCCTGAACGCCAAGCTCGGTCCTGACGTCACGACCTCGCTCGGCCTGCGCCTCGGCCGCTACCACATGCAGGCCACCGACTACGACGAGACCGCCCTGACGGCGTCCCTGGCCGCGAAGTTCTGACCATGTACGAATCGTTCTACGGCCTGAGCAACAAGCCGTTCCAGCTCAATCCCGACCCGTCCTTCTACTTCGGCAGCAAGCAGCACCGCCGGGCCAAGGCCTACCTGGACTACGGCGTCTCGCGCAACGAGGGCTTCATCGTCATCACCGGCGAGATCGGTGCCGGCAAGACGACCATCCTGCGCACGCTGATCGAGAGCCTGCACGGCTCCAACGTGGTGGTCGGCCATCTGGTGACCACCCAGCTGGGCGCCGAGGACACGCTGCGCATGGTCGGCGCGTCCTTCGGCTTCAAGGTCAAGGACGTGCCCAAGAGCGAGCTGCTGATCACGCTCGAGGCCTTCCTGATCAGCCAGACCAGCAAGGGCAAGCGCTGCCTGCTGATCGTCGACGAGGCGCAGAACCTGACGCCGCGCGCGGTCGAGGAGCTGCGCATGCTGTCGAACTTCCAGTTCGGCAACCAGGCCCTGCTGCAGAGTTTCCTGGTCGGCCAGCCGGAGTTCCGCGAGATCCTGCAGCGGCCCGAGATGGAGCAGTTCCGTCAGCGCGTGGCGGCCACCTGCCACATCGGCCCGCTCGACCGCGACGAGACCCAGCACTACATCGAGCACCGTCTGAAGTGCGCGGGCGCCGCCGGCAAGCCCAGCTTCGAGGACGGTGTCTTCGACAGCATCTTCAAGGCCAGCGGCGGCATTCCGCGGCGCATCAACACCCTCTGTGACCGCCTGCTGCTGGCCGGCTTCCTGGCCGGCAAGACCCATCTGGAGGTCGCCGACGCCCAGGAGGTGGTCAAGGAGTTCGCGCAGGAATCCGAGGTGCCCAGCCGTCCGGTGACCGCAGCCGAGCCGGCGCGTGAAGGCCTGGCGGCGACGGCTCCGTTGACCACCGCCGGCGCGCTGGACGTCGATCTGTCGCGGCTGCAGCTGGAGCCCGCGGCGGCCGACACCATGAGCCGCCAGATCAGCCGCCTGTCGTCCGAGCAGCGGGCCGACCAGCTGCAGCGCCTGGAGCGCGGGCTGCACCGTCTTGAGCGCAGCAACCTGCAGGTGCTGGCCCTGTTGCAGCAGCTGGTGCAGGCCGTGCGGCGGCAGGGACCGGGCGGCGCGGCGCTGTCCGAGCCCATGCCGCTGGCCGCGCCGACACCGCCCAACGGCTCGACCGAGGAGCAGGACAAGTGAGCGGCGCCACCGCTACGCCGGCCCCCGGCGCGGCCATGCCGATCGTCAACGCGATGACCATCGACGTCGAGGACTGGTTCCAGGTCTCGGCGATGGCCCCGTACATCGCGCGCAAGGACTGGGACGCCTGCGACTGCCGGGTCGAGGCCAATGTCGAGCGCCTGCTCGGGCTGCTGCAGCGCCACGACACCCGGGCCACCTTCTTCACGCTGGGCTGGGTCGCCGAGCGTTACCCCCATCTGGTGCGGCGCATCGTCGAGCAGGGGCACGAGCTGGCCAGTCACGGCTACGGCCACCAGCGCGCCAGCGAGCTGACGCCGGTGCAGCTGCGCGAGGACCTGATCCGGGCCAAGGGCCTGCTCGAAGACCTGGGCGGCGTGCCGGTGCGCGGCTACCGGGCGCCCAGCTTCTCGATCGGCCACGGCAATCTGTGGGCCTTCGACGTGCTGCGCGAGACCGGCCACACCTACAGCTCCAGCATCTATCCGATCCGCCATGACCACTACGGCATGCCGGATGCGCCGCGCTTCGCGCACCGGCGCGACAACGGTCTGCTCGAGGTGCCGGTGACCACGGTGCGGGTCGGAAGCCGCAACCTGCCGTCCTCGGGCGGCGGCTGGTTCCGGCTGTTCCCTTACGCCCTGACACAGTGGATGATCCGCCGCGTCAACCGGGAGGATGCGCAGCCGGCCATCTTCTATTTCCACCCGTGGGAAATCGATCACGGGCAGCCCCGCGTTCCGGGCATCGATCGGAAGACCCGCTTCCGCCACTATGTGAACATCGCGCGCACCGAGCGGCGGCTCGATGCCCTGCTGCGCGACTTCCGATGGGGTCGCATGGACGACATCTTCCTCGGGCAGTCTGCCCGACTGCGTCGCGACTGAAACCTGGGTTACCCGTGATCGAGATCAAACGCCTGGGCTGGCAGGACCGTGCCGCCGGCTCGCGCTGGGACGCGTTCGTCCTCGCCTGTCCGCAGGCCACCTTCTTCCATCGTGCCGGTTGGCAGCGTGTGCTGCATCAGGTGTTCCGCCACCCCACGTACTTCCTGTACGCGGAAGAGGGCGGCCGCATCCGGGGTGTGCTGCCGCTGGCCGAGGTCAAGAGCCGGCTGTTCGGCCATGCGCTGGTCAGCCTGCCCTTCGTCGTCTATGCCGGTGTGGCCGCCGACGACACGGCTGCGGCCGACGCGCTGGAGGCCGAAGCCTGCCGCATCGCCCAGCAGCTCGGCGTGCAGCATCTGGAGATGCGCAACGTCGACCGTCGGCACGACGACTGGCCGTTGCAGGACCTCTACGTCACCTTCCGCAAGCCGATCCTGCCGGATGTCGAGGCCAACCTGAACGCCATCCCGCGCAAGCAGCGCGCGATGGTGCGCAAGGGCATCAAGAACGGCCTGACCAGCACGATGGATCCTGACGTCGAGCGTTTCTTCGCGCTCTACGCGGACAACGTGCACCGGCACGGCACGCCGGCGCTGCCCAAGCGCTGGTTCCAGGCCCTGCGCGACGAGTTC
This sequence comes from Pseudaquabacterium rugosum, assembly GCF_038066575.1. Taxonomy (NCBI): domain Bacteria; kingdom Pseudomonadati; phylum Pseudomonadota; class Betaproteobacteria; order Burkholderiales; family Sphaerotilaceae; genus Pseudaquabacterium; species Pseudaquabacterium rugosum. Next base: position 45,277 of record NZ_JBBUTF010000001.1, read on the forward strand.
GGCGCCGACTGTGACGTGCTGACCGTCTGCAGCGCCGAAGGCGTGCCGCTGACCTCGGTGCTGAGCTTCTACTTCCGTGGCGAGGTGCTGGCCTACTACGCCGGCGACGACGAGCGCGCACGGGATCTGGCGGCCAACGACTTCAAGTACTGGGAACTGCTGCGCCGCTCCTGCGAGCGCGGGCTGACGCTGTTCGACTACGGCCGCAGCAAGATCGGCACCGGCCCGTACCACTTCAAGAAGAACTGGGGCTTCGAGCCGCAGCCGCTGAACTACGAGTACCAGCTCTACAAGCGCGATGCGGTGCCCCAGAACAACCCCAACAACGCCAAGTACAAGCTGCTGATCCAGGCCTGGCGCAAGCTGCCGATCGGCGTGGCCAATCGTCTCGGCCCCTATCTGGTGCGCAGCCTGGGCTGAGGCCCGGGTGTCCGCACGATCGACGTCATGGCCCGCCTGCTGTACCTGGTCCATCGCATGCCTTATCCGCCCAACAAGGGCGACAAGGTGCGCTCGTACCATCTGCTGCGTCAGTTGCTGGCGCACGGTCACGAGGTGGTGCTGGGCAGCTTCGTCGACGATCCCGAGGACTGGGCGCACGAGGCGCAGCTGCGCGAATGGTGTGCCGAGGTCTGCCTGCGGCCGCTGTCGCCGCGCACCGGCAAGCTGCGCAGCCTGACGGCGCTGGCGAGCGGCCAACCGCTGACCCTGCGTTACTACCATGATGCGGGGCTGGCCCGCTGGGTCGACCAGCAGGTGGCGGCCGGCGGCATCGACGCGGCCATCGTGTTCTCGTCGTCGATGGCGCCCTATGCGCTGGCCCATCCCCAGCTGCCGCTGCTGACCGATCTGGTCGACGTCGACTCCGCCAAGTGGGCGGGTTATGCCGAGCGCCATCCCTGGCCGCTGTCCTGGCTGTACCGGCGTGAGGGCCGCACGCTGCTGGCCTACGAGGCCGAGGTCGTGCGCCGCTCGCGCCACGCCTTCCTCGTCACCGAGCCCGAGGTCGCGCTGCTCGAACGCCTGGCCCCGGCCACGCGGGGCCGCGTGCTGGCGATGGGCAATGGCGTGGACGCCGACTTCTTCACGCCCGATGCCGCACGCCCGCGGCCCGAGGGCTGGGCGGCCGACGAGCCGGCGGTGGTCTTCACCGGCGCGATGGACTACTGGCCCAACGTCGACGCCGTGCAGTGGTTCGCCGCCGAGATGCTGCCCGAGCTGCGCCGTCGCCATCCCCGGCTGCGGCTGCATGTGGTCGGCCGCGCGCCGACGCCGGCCGTGCAGGCCCTGGCCGGCGAGGCCGTGGTGGTGACCGGTACGGTGCCCGATGTGCGACCCTGGCTGCAGCATGCGGCCGTCGTCGTCGCGCCGCTGCGGCTGGCCCGCGGCGTGCAGAACAAGGTGCTGGAGGCGATGGCCATGGGCCGGCCGGTGGTGGCCGCGGCCGGCTGCGTCGGCGCGCTGGACGCGGTCGACGGCCGCGACCTGCTGGCCGCCGAGACGCCGGAAGACTACGTCCGCCAGATCGATGCGCTGTTGCGCGACCGTGCGATGGCCGCGCGCATCGGCCTGCACGGCCAGAACTGCGTGGCTGCCCGCTACAGCTGGGCCGGCCGCTTGGCTCCGCTGGAGCGCTTTCTGCGTGAGCTTGGCAACCCGGTGGCCTCCGGCGCCGGAGCCGCAGTCCTGTCCGCGGCCCCGGGGCCGCTGGAGTCCATCCGATGAAGGCCCTCTCGCTCGAAATGCCCGGTCTGGCCGTGCCGCGCCACTGGCGCGCGCCGCTGATCTGTCTGGTCCTGTTGCTGGGCGCACTGCTGTGGCTGTTGCGCGAGACCGGCATGGCCATGGTCCACATCTGGGACCGCTCGGGCGATTTCACCCACGCCTGGGTGGTGCCGCCGATCGCCGGCTGGCTGGTCTGGCGCCTGCGGGCACGCCTGGCCGTGCTGCAGCCGCGGCCGGCGCCCGCGATGGTGCTGCCGATGGCGGCGCTGACCCTGATGTGGTGGCTGTCGGACCGGCTGGCGATGAACTCCGGCACCCAGCTCGCGCTGATGGGCCTGCTGGTGACCAGCGTGCCGCTGCTGCTCGGTCTGCAGGTCAGCCGGGTGATCCTGTTCCCGCTGTGCTTCCTGTTCTTCGCCGTGCCGGTGGGCGACTTCATGACGCCCTACCTGATGCACTGGACCGCCGATGCCGTCGTCGCCGGTCTGCGCTGGACCGGCATCCCGGTCTACCGCGAGGGCCAGCAGCTCGCCATTCCCTCGGGCCGCTGGGCCGTGGTCGAGGCCTGCGGCGGCATCCGCTATCTGATGTCCACGCTGATGGTCGGCAGCCTCTTCGCCTACCTGAACTACCGTTCGGCGCTCAAGCGCACGGTGTTCATGGGCCTGGCGCTGGTGGTGCCCATCCTCGCCAACTGGGCGCGGGCCTACATCATCGTGATGCTCGGCCACCTGTCGAACAACGAGATCGCCACCGGGGTCGACCACCTGCTCTACGGCTGGGTCTTCTTCGGCATCGTCATCTTCACGCTGTTCATGATCGGTTCGCGCTGGGCCGAGCCCGAGCCGTCCTTCGCCGCCGACCGGCCGATGCCGGTGCTCGCGCCGGCCCAGCAGCGGCGCCGTGACACCGGTGTGGCGGCGTGCGCGCTGGTCGCGCTGCTGGCCACGGCCTGGCCGCATCTGCTGCCGTCGGTCTCCGCCGGCATGCCGGGCCCGCAACCGGTGATCCGGCTGCCGCAGCAGCTCGGTACCTGGCGCGTCGCCGAGGTGCCCACGCTGGACTGGACGCCGATGTACGAGGGCGCGCGCACCACCGTCAACCAGGCCTACCGTGGCCCGGCCGGCGAGGTGGTGGTCAATCTGCAGTACTACCGCGACCAGGACTACGCCTCCAAGCTCGTGAGCTCGACCAACATCCTGGTCGAGTCCGGCGGCCGCGTCTGGAACCGCATCGCCGAAGGCCGCGTGCACGGCGCCGGCGCCCGGCCGGTCGAGTGGAATGCCGCCCACGTCGTGCTCAGCGACGGCGCCCGCATGCCGGGCGGGGCCCGTGCCGGCTTCGTCGTCTGGCAGCTCTACTGGGTCGGCGGCCACCTGACCACGCGTCAGGTCGAGGCCAAGCTCTGGCAGGCCTGGCTGGCGCTCACCGGCCAGCCCGATGACGCCGCCGCGATCATCCTGCACGCCCCTGCCGCCAGCCAGACCGAGGGCGACGCCCGCCTGCAGAGCTTCGTGGCCGAGAACCTCGCCACGATCGAGCGCTCACTCGAGCAGGCGCGGGATACGCGCTGAGCGTGTGCCGACCGACAATTTCCGCATCCTGATCTGAACCTGAAGAACATGACGACCGTTGCAGTCATCGGCCTGGGCTATGTGGGCCTGCCTCTGGTGGTGGAATTCGGCAAGCGCGTGCGCACCATCGGATTCGACATCGCGACGTCGAAGGTCGAGGCCTGCCGCCGCGGCACCGATCCGTCGCGCGAGCTGCCCGACAGCGAGCTGGCCGCCGCCACCCACGCGGTCTACACCGATGACGGTGCGCTGCTGGCCGAGGCCGACATCATCATCGTGGCCGTGCCCACGCCGGTGGACGAGGCCCACATCCCCGACTTCAAGCCGCTGATCGGCGCCTCGATGAGCGCCGGCAAGAACCTGAAGAAGGGCGCCATCGTCGTCTACGAGAGCACGGTCTACCCCGGTGCCACCGAGGAGGTGTGCATTCCGGTGCTGGAGAAGCACTCGGGCCTGAAGTGGAAGCAGGACTTCTTCGTCGGCTACAGCCCCGAGCGCATCAACCCGGGCGACAAGGAACACACGCTGACCAAGATCCTGAAGATCGTCAGCGGTGACACGCCCGAGACGCTGGACAAGGTCGCCAAGCTCTACGAGCTCATCGTCGAGCCCGGCGTGCACCGCGCCAGCAGCATCAAGACCGCCGAGGCGGCCAAGGTGATCGAGAACACCCAGCGCGACCTGAACATCGCGCTGATGAACGAGCTGTCCATCATCTTCGACAAGATCGGTCTCGACACCTCCGAGGTGCTGGAGGCCGCCGGCACGAAGTGGAACTTCCTGAAGTTCAAGCCGGGTCTGGTCGGTGGCCACTGCATCGGCGTCGATCCCTACTACCTGACGCACAAGGCCGACATGCTGGGCTACCACCCGCAGGTCATCCTGGCCGGCCGCCGCATCAACGACGGCATGGGCAAGTTCATCGCCGAGCAGACGATCAAGACCATGATCGCGGCGGGCAGCGTCATCAAGGGCGCCAAGGTCAACGTGCTGGGCCTGACGTTCAAGGAGAACTGCGGCGACCTGCGCAACAGCAAGGTCATCGACATCATCCGCGAGCTGCAGAGCTACGGCGTCGAGGTCTTCGTCACCGATCCCCAGGCCGACAGCGAGGAGGCCGTGCACGAGTACGGGGTGCCGCTGACCCCGTTCGATGCGCTGCCGCAGGCCGACGCCATCGTCGCGGCCGTCTCGCACCGCGAGTTCGCCGAGTTCGGCGTCGAGGAGCTGGGCCGCAAGGTCGTCCAGGGCGGCGCCTTCATCGACGTCAAGGCCGCGTTCGACGCCCAGGCGCTGACGGCGGCGGGCCTGCGCGTCTGGCGTCTGTGAGGCGGGCGGCCGCCATCGCCTGCCCGGGGGGGCGCCGGTGAGCCGCGCGTCGACCGATCCGCGCCCGCTGGTCCTGCACCTGGTCTACCGCTTCGACACCGGCGGGCTCGAGAACGGCGTCGTCAACCTGATCAACCACATGCCGGCCGATGCCTGCCGGCATGTCGTGGTCGCGCTGACCGAGGTCGTGCCGGCGTTCGCCCAGCGCATCCGTCGGCCGGACGTGCGCTTCATCTCGCTGCACAAGCCGCCGGGCCATGCGGTCAAGCTGTACCCGCGGCTGTACCGGCTGTTCCGCGACCTGCGGCCCGACGTCGTGCACACCCGCAACCTGGCTGCGCTGGAATGCCAGGTGCCGGCCGCCCTGGCCGGGGTGCCGGTGCGCATCCACGGCGAGCATGGCCGCGACACCTCGGATCCGCACGGCACGGTGCGCCGCTACCAGTGGATCCGGCGCCTCTACGCGCCCTTCGTCCACCGCTACATCGCCTTGTCGCGCGACCTCGGTGACTACCTGCGCCAGCGTGTGGGCATCGATGGCGCACGCATCGCCCAGATCTACAACGGCGTGGACACCGACCGCTTCGCGCCGCCGGCCGATCCGGCCTGCGCGCGGCTGCCGATCACCGGCTGCCCGTTCGGCGCCGCCGGTGAGGTGCTGATCGGCACTGTCGGCCGCCTGTCGCCGGAGAAGGACCAGCTGCTGCTGGCGCGCGGCTTCGTGCGCCTGCTGCAGCGTCAGCCCGCGTTGCGGGCGCAGGCGCGGCTGGTCATCGTCGGTCGCGGCGTGCTGCAGGCGCCGATCGAGCAGGTGCTGCGCGAGGGCGGGGTCAGCGAGCTGGCCTGGCTGGCCGGCGAGCGCCACGACGTGCCGGATGTCATGCGCGGGCTCGACGTGTTCGTGCTGCCGTCGCTGGCCGAGGGCATCTCCAATACGATCCTCGAAGCGATGACCAGCGCCCGTCCGGTCGTCGCCACGGCGGTCGGCGGCAATGGCGATCTGGTCGACGATCCGCACACCGGGCGTCTGGTGCCGGCCGCCGAGCCCGAGGCCATGGCCGACGCGCTGGCGCCGCTGGTGACGGACGCCGCGCGGCGCCGCACGCTCGGCGCCGCCGGCCGCCAGCGCGTGCTCGACCGTTTCAGCCTGGACGCGATGGTCGGCGCCTACCAGCGCCAGTACGAGCAGCTGCTGGCCCTGCGGGCGCCGGACCGCGCCGCGCGCCCCTGAGTTCCCGAACCGTTCCAATCCAACATCGTTCCCGAGGTCAGCACCATGTGTGGCATCACCGGCATCTTCGACACCCGGGCCGGGCGCGAGCCCGACGGCGCGCGCCTGCAGCGCATGAACGATGCCCAGTTCCACCGCGGCCCGGACGAGGGCAGCGTGCATCTGGAGCCGGGCGTGGGCTTCGGCCATCGCCGGCTGTCGATCATCGACGTGGCCACCGGCCAGCAGCCGCTGTCCAACGAGGACGGCTCGGTCGTCGTCGTCTTCAACGGCGAGATCTACAACTACCAGGAGCTCATCCCCGAGCTCCAGGCCGCCGGCCACGTCTTCCGCACCAAGAGCGACACCGAGGTCATCGTCCACGGCTGGGAGCAGTGGGGCGAGGCCTGCGTGCAGCGCTTCCGCGGCATGTTCGCCTTCGCGCTGTGGGATCGCAACCGCCAGACCTTCTTCATGGCGCGCGACCGCATGGGCGTCAAGCCGATGCACTACGCCATCCTCGATGACGGCTGGCTGCTGTTCGGCTCCGAGCTGAAGACGCTGATGCAGCACGGCGGCCTGAAGCGCGACATCGATCCGCAGGCGGTCGAGGAGTACTTCGCCCTCGGCTACGTGGCCGAGCCGCGGACCATCTTCCGCCAGGCGCGCAAGCTGTCGCCGGGCCACACGCTGACGATCCGGCGCGGCCAGCCCATCCCCGAGCCGCAGCGCTACTGGGACGTGCGCTTCACGCTCGGCGCGCGCCTGAGCGTCGAGGAGGCCGGCGAGGAGCTGCGCCGCCGCCTGAGCGAGTCGGTGCGCCTGCGCATGATCTCGGAGGTGCCGCTGGGCGCCTTCCTGTCCGGCGGCGTCGATTCCAGTGCCGTGGTCGCGACCATGGCCGGGCTGTCCGACGCGCCGGTCAACACCTGCTCGATCTCCTTCGCCGACCCGCAGTTCAACGAGAGCGCGTTCGCCGAGATGGTCGCCCAGCGCTACGCGACCAACCACCGCGTCGAGCAGGTCGGCGTCGACGACTTCGACCTCATCGACACGCTGGCCCGCCTGTACGACGAGCCCTATGCCGACAGCTCGGCCATCCCCACCTACCGCGTCTGCCAGCTCGCGCGCAAGCACGTGACGGTGGCGCTGTCGGGTGACGGCGGCGACGAGACCTTCGGCGGCTACCGCCGCTACCGGCTGCATCTGATGGAAGAGCGCATGCGCGCCAGCCTGCCGGCCGCGCTGCGCCAGCCGCTGTTCGGCTTCCTCGGCCGCGTCTATCCGAAGGCCGACTGGGCGCCGCGCATGTTCCGCGCCAAGACCACCTTCCAGGGCATGGCCCGCAGCGCGGTCGAGGCCTACTTCCACAGCATGTGCTTCGTGCGCGAGCCGCTGCGCAGCCAGCTCTTCACCCGCCAGTTCAAGGCCGAGCTCGGCGGCTACAGCGCGCAGCAGGTCTTCGAGCGCCATGCCGCACGCGCGCAGACCGACGATCCGCTGGCGCTGATCCAGTACATCGACACCCACACCTACCTGGTGGGCGACATCAACACCAAGGTCGACCGCGCCAGCATGGCCCACAGCCTGGAGGTGCGCGAGCCGCTGATGGACCACGAGCTGGTCGAGTGGGTGGCCACGCTGCCCTCGGCGCTGAAGCTGCAGGGCAGCAACGGCAAGATGTTCTTCAAGAAGTCGATGGAGCCGCTGCTGCCCGACGACGTGCTGTACCGGCCCAAGATGGGCTTCTCGGTGCCGCTGGCGCGCTGGTTCCGCGGCCCGCTGCGCGAGCGCGTGCGCGCCTCGCTGCTGCACGGCCCGATGCTGGAGACCGGCTGGTTCGAGCGCGACACGCTGGCGCGCATCGTCGAGCAGCACGAGACCGGCGCCGCCGACCACAGCACACCGCTGTGGACCCTGTTGATGTTCGACGCCTTCCTGCGCTGCTCGCTCGGCCAGACCGCCGCGCCGGTGCCGGAGGCCGTAGCCGCATGAAGATCCTGTACCACCACCGCACCGCCTCGAAGGACGGCCAGGCCGTCCACATCGAGGAGATGATCCACGCGCTGCGCGAGCTCGGCCACGAGGTGCGCGTGGTCGCACCGGCCGCCGCCGATGCCGCGGCCGCCGCGCCGATGGGCCAGGACCTGGGCTGGGTGCACAAGCTGCGCCAGCGCCTGCCCGGCGCGGTCTACGAGCTGCTGGAGCTGGCCTACACGCTGGTGGCCTACCGCCGCCTGGCCGCGGCCGCCCGCGAGTTCCAGCCCGACGTCATCTACGAGCGCTACAACCTGTTCCTGCTGGCCGGCGTGATGCTCAAGAAGCGCCTGGGCGTGCCGCTGCTGCTGGAGGTCAACGCGCCGCTGGTGCACGAGCGCAGCAAGTTCGGCGGCCTCAAGCTGCTGCCGCTGGCCCGCTGGGCCGAGGGCTCCGCCTGGCGCGGTGCGGATGCGGTGCTGCCGGTCACCCGGGTGCTGGCCCGCTACGTGACCGCCTACCGCGTGCCCGAGGACCACATCGAGGTGATCCCCAACGGCATCAACGAGGCCCACTTCGCCCAGGCGCCGTCGCCCGAGGAGGCCAAGGCCCGGCTCGGCTGGCCCGGAGCGCTGGTGCTGGGCTTCACCGGCTTCGTGCGGGACTGGCACGGCGTCGACAAGGTCGTGCGCTGGATGGCCACGCCGGCCGCACCGGCCCATGCCCGGCTGCTGATCGTCGGCGACGGCCCGGCGCGGCCCGATCTGGAGGCGCTGGCGCGTGAGCTGGGCCTGGGCGAGCGCGTGCGCTTCACCGGCGTGATCGACCGCGACGCGGTGCCGGCCCATGTCGCCGCCTTCGACATCGCGCTGCAGCCGGCGGTCGTCGACTACGCGTCGCCGCTGAAGCTGTTCGAGTACCTGGCGCTCGGCAAGGCCGTGGTCGCGCCGCGCCAGCCCAACCTCGAGGAGGTACTGCGCGACGGGGACAATGCGCTGATGTTCGAGCCCGACCGTCCCGGTGCGCTGGAAGACGCGCTGCGTCGCCTGTGCGATGACGCCGGCCTGCGCCAGCGCATCAGCGAGCGCGCGCTGGCCTCGATCACCCGCCAGCGCCTGACCTGGCAGGGCAATGCCCAGCGCGTGGTCACGCTGGCCGAACGGCTGCGCGCCCGCTCGCGCGGCGCGGCCGGCCGCCGCGCGGCCTGAGCGCCGCCGCGATCATGGCCGCTGCCGGCTCGCCCGCCACCGCTGATCTCCGCGCGGCCGCCCCGCGGCCGCTGCGCGTGCTGCTGTTCTCGACGCTGTTCCCGAGCGAGAGCCGGCCGCTGCACGGCGTCTTCGTCGAGACCCGGCTGCGCGAGCTGCTGAAGACCGGCGCCGTCGAGGCCGAGGTCGTCGCGCCGGTGCCCTGGTTCCCGTCGCGCGATCCGCGCTGGGGCGACCGGGCCCGTTTCGCGGCCACGCCGGATGTCGAGACGCGCCACGGCGTGCGCATCCATCACCCGCGCTACCTGCTGCTGCCCAAGGTCGGCATGAGCACGGCGCCGCTGACGCTGGCGCTCGGCGCGCTGTCGGTGGTGCGCCGGCTGCAGGCCGAGGGCCGCGACTTCGACCTCATCGACGCCCATTACTACTACCCCGACGGCGTGGCGGCGGCGCTGCTGGCCCGCTGGCTGGACAAGCCGCTGCTGATCACCGCCCGCGGCAGCGACGTCAACCTGATCGCCGAACACGCGGTGCCGCTGCGCTGGATGCGCTGGGCGGCCCGTCAGGCGGGCGCCTCGATCGGCGTCTCGGCGGCGCTGGTGCGGCGCATGGCCGCCATCGGCCTGCCGGACGACCGGCTGCACGTGGTGCGCAACGGGGTCGACCTGGAGCGTTTCGTCGCCCACGATCCGGCGGCCATGCGCGCCGAGCTGGGCCTGCCGGCCGACGTGCCGCTGCTGCTGACCGTGGGCAACATCCACGAACACAAGGGCCAGCGCCTGGCGATCGAGGCGCTGGCCGTCCTGCGCGGCGGTGCCCGGCCGCAGGCCCGCCTGCTGGTCATCGGCGCCGGCCCCGACGAGGCCCACTGCCGCCGTCTGGCCGAGCGACTGGGCGTGGCCGAGGCCGTGCACTGGATCGGCCAGGTGCCCAACATCGAGCTCTCGCGCTGGTACAGCGCGGCCGATGCGCTGATCCTGGCGTCCAGCCGCGAAGGCTGGCCCAACGTGCTGCTGGAGGCCATGGCCTGCGGCGCGCCGGTGGTCGCCAGCGATGTCGGCGGCGTGCGCGAGATCGTGCAGCAGCCGGTGGCCGGCCGCGTCGTCGCCACCCGCGAGGCGCCGGCTTTCGCCGCGGCGCTGGCCGATCTGCTGGACGCGGCCGTGCCGCGTCCGGCCGTGCGCGCCTATGCCGCGGATTTCGGCTGGGACCACACCAGCCAGACCCAGCTCGGCCTGTTCGCGCGCGTGCGAGGCGGTGCCTGCAACGAGGCCTGCGCCCATGCGTGACATCGCCCTCAGCCTGATCATCAGCTGGATGCTGCTGGTGTCGCTCAAGCGACCCGAGATCGGGGCCTATCTGTGGGCCTGGCTGTCGCTGATGAATCCGCACCGGATGACCTACGGCTTCGCCCACGACCTGCCGTGGGCGATGATCGCCGCGCTGTTCGGCCTGATGGGCGCGCTGTTCTCCCGGCACAAGTCGATGCCGCGCAGCGCCGGGGTCTGGCTGCTGGCCCTGCTGTGGGCCTGGATGAGCCTGACCTCGCTGACGTCCATCAATCCCGGTGACGCGGTGCTGGAGCGCTGGATCTTCGTCTCGAAGATCATGCTGATGTTCTTCGTCGCCCTGCTGGTGGTGCAGGGGCGCTCGCAGATCGAGGTGCTGGTGGCCGTGGTCGCCGTCTCGCTCGCCTTCTTCGGCGTCAAGGGCGGCATCTTCACCGTGGCCACCGGCGGCAGCTACCGCGTCTGGGGGCCGCCGGACAGCATGATGGAGGAGAACAACGCGCTGGCGGTCTCGCTGATCATCGTGCTGCCCTTCGTCTACTACTTCTGGTCGGTGACCACGCGGCGCTGGCTGCGGCTGGCGCTGCCGTGGGCGATGCTGTTCATGGGCGCGTCCATCCTCGGCTCGCAGTCGCGCGGCGCGCTGGTGGGCGTGCTGGCGATGTCGATCTTCCTCGGCCTCAAGAGCAAGCACCCGGTGCGCTTCTCGCTGGTGCTGGGCGCGCTGCTGGTGCTGCTGATCGCCTTCATGCCCGACAGCTGGTCCGAGCGCATGTCGACCATCAGCAATCACCAGGAGGACGCGTCGGCGACCCAGCGGTTCTATGCCTGGATCTCGATGTGGAACGTGGCGGTGGACCGGCCGCTGGTCGGGGCCGGCTTCCGCGCCGACAACCTGGCGCTCTACGCGGTCTACGGCCCGACCGATCCGAAGTACGAGGTCGCCTTCGGCACGCCCTGGGTGGCCCACAGCATCTACTTCCAGGCGCTGGGCGAGCACGGCTTCGTCGGGCTGGGCCTGTTCCTGCTGATCTGGGCCTGGGTCTGGCGTGCGGCCGGGCGCACGGCGCGCGAGGCGGCCACCGTGCCGGAACTGGCCGACTGGGTGCCGGTGCTGATGCGCATGTGCCAGGTCTCGACCATCGGCTTCCTGGTCGGCGGCGCCTTCCTGTCGCTGATGAATCTGGATCTGCCGTACTACATCGTCATCTTCGTCATCCTCTGCCAGCGGGAGGTGCAGCGGGCACGGGGCCCGGCGACCCGGGCCGTCAATGCCAGCGCCATCGCCGGCGCGGGTGCCGGGCCGGCGATGGCCGCCGGCCGCCCGTCCCGTGTGGCGGGGGCGGCGTCCTCATCCGTGCCCGCCGCGAACCCGCAGCCGACCGCCGTGTCGACCCCCGTGCCGAACCCCGTGTCGATGGCCCGCCCGGGTGCGCCCCGCCGCGCCCGTCCGGCGGCGCCCGGCGCGACCGCGCCCCACGATGGCGCCCGGCCGGCGCCCGCGAACCGACCTCCGACCCGACGATGAGCCCGTCCGATCTGATGCTGGGCGCTGGCGCCCGTCTGGGCCTGGCGCTGGCCACGCCGGCCGCGCCGCGGCTGTCGATCCTGATCTTCCACCGCGTGCTGCCGCAGCCCGATCCGGTGTTTCCGCTGGAGCTCGATGCCGCGCGCTTCGACCGCCTGATGGGCCTGGTGCGCCGCAGCTTCAACGTGCTGCCGCTGGAGGCTGCCGTCGACGGGCTGGCCGCCGGCCGGCTGCCGCCGCGGGCGATGGCGATCACCTTCGATGACGGCTATGCCGACAACCACGACGTCGCGCTGCCGATCCTGCGCCGCCACGGCCTGCACGCCACCTTCTTCATCGCCACCGGCTTTCTCGACGGCGGGCGCATGTTCAACGACACGGTGATCGAGAGCCTGCGCCATTCACCGCTGACGGAGCTGGATGCCGGGGACTTCGGCCTCGGCCGCCTGCCGATCGGCACGCCGGCGCTCAAGGCCGCGGCCATCGGCCAGCTGCTGGGCGTCATCAAGTACCAGTCGCCGGCCGAGCGCGAGCCCTCTCTGGCGCGGCTGCGCACGCTGGCGCAGCCGCGCCACCTGCCCGACGACCTGATGATGCGCTCGGACCAGGTGCAGGCGATGGCCGCGGCGGGCATGGGCCTGGGCGCCCACACGCTGGACCACCCGATCCTGTGCTCGATCGAGGACGCCGAGGTGGCGCGCCAGATGCGCGGCAGCCGCGATCGCCTGCAGCAGCTGGTGCAGGCCCCGGTGGACCTGTTCGCCTACCCGAACGGCCGCCCGGACCGGGACTACGCCCGTCGCCATGCCGAGCTGGCACGCGGGCTCGGCTTCAAGGCCGCGGTGACGACGGCCCCGGGCGTGGCCCGGCCGGGCGACGATCTGTTCGAGCTGCCGCGCTTCACCCCCTGGCAGGCCGGCGCCTGGCCGTGGATGGCCCGCCTGGTGGCCTGCCGCCGGCAGCCCGGCTACCAGCGCGCGGGCCTGGCCGCGGCCTGAGCCCGACGGCCGGCATCCGGCGACATCCAGCCGGACCGCCGGCTTCAGCCCGTCAGCCCCTCAGCCCACCAACCAGCGCGTGTGCCGGCTGCGCAGCAGCAGCGCACTGATCAGCAGCGCGCCGGTCAGCGCGGCCAGCATCAGCGTGCCGCTGGCGGGTGCGGCCCCGTGCTGGATCGCCAGGATCAGCGCCATGTGGCTGAAGTACACGCCGTGGGCCAGGCGGGCGGTCTCGCGTGGCACGAGGCCCGGCGGCCAGCGTTCACCCAGGCGCAGCGCGGCCAGCAGCAGGGCCGGCGCGGCCGGCAACAGGCTCAGCAGCAGGTCCCGGTCGCGGTCGGCCGTTCCGGCCTGCACATGCCACCAGGCTTCGGCCAGCACCGCCAGCAGGCCGAGGGCGGCCAGCCCGGCCGCGTGGCGGGCCGGCAGCCGGCTGACCCAGGCCTGCCGTTGCAGCAGCAGGCCCAGGCCGAAGAAGGGCAGGCCCACGCCCAGCACGTTGCGCCAGGCCCAGGGCCGTCCGTCCAGATCGCCGAAGCCCGGCAGCGGCGCGTCGGCGGGTACGCCGTCCTGCAGCGCGAAGCCGTAGAGCCAGCCCGCGGCCATCAGCGCCAGCAGCGCCCGCGGATGGCGGTCCAGGCCCAGCCAGCACAGCCCGGCCGCGGTGGCCGCCGCCGGCAGATACCACAGGTGCCGGTCGCCGAGCAGCAGCAGGCGCAGCGCGGTCCAGCCGGGCTGGGGTGAGGCGAGCGCGGTCTGCACGAGGTCCGCGCCGTAGATCAGGCTCCAGGCCAGGTAGAGCCGCAGCAGCTTGCCGATCCAGGCGCGCTGCCGGCCGCGGTCACCCAGCGCGCCGAAGAACCAGCCGTTGATCAGCAGGAAGGTGGGCACCGCCAGCCGGAACAGGCCCTCGCCCAGCAGCTGGCCGGCCAGCGGATGGTCCTGCCGCCAGAGCTGGGCGTGCAGGCCCACCACCATCACCGCCAGCACGATCTTCAGCAGATCGATGCCGGGCAGGCGCCGCGCCGGCGGGCCGGGCGGCGCGGATCGGCGGTCGCTGGCGACCACGGCCTGCGCTGTCGATCGTGGCCCGGGCCCGGTCAGGCGCGCAGCTTCCAGTCCGGCGCGTGGCGGCGGAACCAGTGCTCCATCATGATCAGGATCCAGGCCATGGTGCCGTAGTAGTGCGGGTGTTCGGGCATGCGCTGCTCCAGCAGCGTGCGGATGAACTCCGGCCGCACGATGCCGCGGGCCACGCCGGCCTGCAGCGCGTCGCGGGCCATGGCCTTCAGGCCCTCGTGCTGCACCAGCCAGACGCCGAAGGGCAGGCCGAAGCCCTGCTTCTGCTTGGTGATCACGTCGTCGGGCAGGAAGCCGCGCAGCGCCTCCTTGAAGAACCAGCGCAGCGCCTTGCCGCGCAGCTTGTAGTCGACCGGCAGGCGCGACGAGAAATCGACCAGCCGCGCATCGAGCATCGGGAAGCCCACGCTCAGGCCGCCGAGTCCGGTGGTGCCGACGACCTTGGGCAGATCGCACTCGGCCAGCGTGTAGCGCCAGTCGTAGCCCAGGTGGCGGTCGAGTTCGTCGCTGGCCTGGGGCAGGGCCCAGACCGCGCGCTGCTGGACGTTGACCGAGCCGGTGTCCACCCGGCGCAGGAAGCCGGTGGTGAAGACGTCGGCATAGCCCAGGCGCTTGATCAGGTTGTAGTCCTGCACGCGGTCGGGCATCGGCGTGGTGGCCTGGCGGATGTAGCTGGCGCCCTTGCGCAGCAGCGGCGCGGCGGCCACCGGCGGCAGGCGGAAGAAGGGCTCCAGCAGGCCCTTGCGCACCAGCGCGGGCACGCGCTCGTAGACCTCGAAGATGCGCTGCGTCGCGTAGCGCGAGTTGCCGCCGAACAGCTCGTCGCCGCCGTCGCCGGCCAGCATGCGGGTCACGCCGTCCTCGTGCGCGCGCAGCGAGGCGAGGTAGGACGGCAGGGCCGAGGAGTTGCCGAAGGGCTGGTCGTAGCCGCCGGCCACCCGCGGGATGTCGCGCAGCAGGTCGGCCTGGGTGTAGTAGATCTCGCGGTGCTCGGCGCCGAAGTGGCGGGCGGCCAGGCGCGCGTAGGCCATCTCGTCGTAGCCATCGGCCTCGAAGCCGATCGAGTAGGCCACCGCTGGCCGGCCGGCTGCCGCGCAGGCCATGCCGGTGACGGTCGAGCTGTCGGTGCCGCCGCTGAGGAAGCAGGCCGGCGTGCTGCCGTCGAGCTGGTCGGCGACCGAGGTCTTGAGCAGGTCGCGGAACTCGTCGCGCAGCGCGTTGAAGTCGGCCTGGGCCGAGGGCTGCGGCGCGAAGGTCGGCACCCAGTAGGGCTGCACCGTCAGCCGGCCGTCCTTGAACAGGCCGTAGTGGCCGGCCGGCAGGCGCTGCACGCCGTCGAAGACGGTGCGCGGCGAGGGGATGACGTGGAAGTACAGGTAGTCGAACAGCGCCTGCGGGTCGATCTCCTGCACGCCGAAGGCGTCGGCGCGGTCGGCCACCTGCAGGGCGCCGCCCTCGACGCGCCAGCACAGCGTGCGGATCGCGAAGCGGTCGACGGCCAGGAAGACGCTGCCGTCGTCCAGCGTCAGCGCGACGGCGAAGTCGCCCTGCACGCGGCGGGCGGCCTCGGCCGGGCCGTGCTGGCGGATCAGCGCGCGCCAGCGCTCGGCGGTGCCGGCGTCAGGCCGGGCCAGGCCGGGGACAGTCAGCTCGGGAAAGCGCGGGTAGCCGGCGCACAGGGGCAGGGTCGAAGCGGGCATGGGCGATGCGGTCGGAAGGCGGTGCGGGGCGGGCGTGGACACGGGCGCGGTGTCAGTGCGGGGCGCCGTCGGAGGGTTCGGGGGTGTCGGCGGAGCGGCCGCCGAAGCGGCGCCGCAGCGGGACGATCAGGCGGGCGATCTCGGCCCACAGGGGATGGCCGGTGCGCTGCAGCGCGAGCAGCCAGGTCGCGGTCGTCAGCAGACCGCCGACGGCCAGCTGACCGAGGTAGTTCGATGCGGTGGCCGGCCAGGCCAGCACCAGCGCCCCCATCGGGGCCAGTGCGATCAGGGCCACCGGCGCGCTGGCGCGGCAGGGCGCCAGCAACTCGCCGAGCGTGTAGCCGGTGCCCTGGTGCAGCGCGCGCTGCGACAGCACGAGGCCGATGGCCTGGGCGGCGATCAGGCCGACGCAGGCGCCGGTCAGGCCCCAGGGCAGCACGCCCAGCAGGCCGACCAGCTGCACCCCCTGCAGCTCGGCCTGCAGGCGCGAGGCGGCCTTGACCTGACCGTGGGCCAGCAGCGCCTCCTTGGCCAGGTAGTGGACGATCTCGAAGGCCGCGGCCAGGCACAGCAGCTGGGCCAGCGGCACGGCCGCCAGCCACTGGTCGCCGTAGACGACGCGGATCGACGGCCAGGCCGCCAGCGCCAGGAAGCCGAGGAAGGTCCAGCCGATGACGGTGAAGATGGCCACGCCCCTGCCATAGGCCCGGTTGACGCTGCCCTCGTCGCGCACCGACTGCGCGAAATACGGCAGGCACACCGGCATGATCGCGCGCACCACCAGCTGGCGGAACAGCTGCACCAGACCGCCACCACGGCTGAACATCGCCACCGCGCTGACGTCCTGCACGCGGCCGATCACCAGCTCGGGCGCATTGCGGCCCAGCTGGCCCAGCAGGTAGATGCCGCTGGCGAAGCCGCCGAAATGCAGCACCTCGCGGATGCCGGCCAGACCCGGCCAGCGCGGGAAGTCACGCGGCCGGAACGAGACCGACACCAGCCAGGTCACGACCACGCCGGCGAACGACGACCAGGCCAGACTGAGCGCACCATGGCCGCGCAGCGCCAGCGTGATGGCCACGACCAGGCCGATCACGTCCGACAGCACGCCGGCCATGAACATCGGCTTGAAGTTCATCTCGCGCCGGTACCAGGCCATGTTGATCGCGCCGAAGGGGATCAGCACGAAGTTCAGCGCCTGGATGCGCATCACCTCGCTGATGCCCGGCTCGCGGTAGAACTGGCCGGCCAGCCCGGCGCCGAGCGCCAGCGCCAGCGCCATGGCCCAGGACACGCCGATGTTGACGGCGAAGGCGGCGCGGATCTGGCGGTGCGTCAGCTCCTTGGCCTGGATCAGGTACTCGGCGACGCCGAAGTCGCGGAAGTTGCTCGCCAGCGCGGCGAACACGGTGGCCACGGCGAAGGTGCCGACCTCGGCGGGCGTGAGCACGCGCGAGAGCACCATGGTCGACAGCAGCTGCAGTGCCACCCCGAGGTAGCTCTGCGCGGCCGACCAGGCCAGCGAACGGCGCAGTTGCGTCATGTGGCTCAGGCCCCGCGTCCGCCGAGACCGCGCAGGCTGGCCTGCAGCGTCCACAGGCCCCACTTCAGGCCCGGCGCGGCGCCGAAGGCCTGGCGGGCGTACCAGCCGGCCAGCGGCCAGTCACCGCGCTCGGCGCAGTCGGCGGCCAGCTTCTTCAGCGCCCAGGCCTTGTGCTCGCGGGCATGGGCGATGACGGCCGGATGGCGCGCGCGCACCAGCACCTTGTCCAGCACCAGGCACTGCAGCACGCGCTTGTCGGCCGTGCTCAGCGAGGTGGTCATGTTCAGCGCCTTGGTCGGATCGGGCACCCGGTGCCAGGACATCACGCCCGGATGGTGGCGCATGCGGCGCGCGGCCTCGACCAGGCGCAGCCAGACCTCGCGGTCGCATTCCCAGCGGATGCCCTCGTCCATGCCGCCGATCTGCTCCCACAGCGCGCGGCGCACGGTCAGCGCGTTGAGGTGGCAGAAGCCGTCGATCGCCATCAGGTCGTCGAGCGTGACGTCGAGGACGCCGTCGGCGTCGGCCGTCGCGCCGCGCGACTGCAGCCGGGCCTGCAGGCCGCCGATCCACAGCACGCCCACGCGCGAGCCATCGACCCGCCAGGCCTCCTGGTTGGCCATGTAGAGGTCGGCCGGCGGCACGTCGGCCCGCGGCGCGGCCACCGCGCGGCCCACACGGGCCAGATGGCCGTCGTCGGTCCAGCGGTCGTCGTCGTCGAGAAAGCAGACATGGCTGCCCGTCGCCTGCGAGACCCCGTAGTTCAGCGAATAGCTCTGGCCATGGCCCCGCGGCCGGTGCACCAGGCGGTGGACCGAGAAGCGCTCGCCCAGCCGCGCGCGGGCGTCCGCCCACATGGCCTGATAGGCCGGCAGGTGCCGCTCGTCACCGCCGTCGTTGACGACGATGAGCTCGAAATCGGCATCGCGCTGGGCCAGCACCGACGCCAGTGCCTCGCCGAACAATTGCGGGCGATCGCGCGTGGCGATGATGACGGAGATCATGGCGGACATGAGGGGCGGGCCGGCGGGCTCAGGAACGGAAGTCAGGGGCTTCGATGAAGCGGCGGAAGTCGGTGCGCGAGGCGATGCCCAGCGCGCGGCGGTAGATGCGCGAGATCAGCATGTCGCTCCAGTACAGCTCTTCGAGCGGCACGTCCTTGAGCACGCCCTTGAACGGCCCGTTGTAGAGCATGAAGATGCGGGTGTCGGGCTTGAGCACGGCCTCCGGCGACAGGCGCGTGTCCGGAAAGGCCGTGTCGGCCTGCTCCCAGGTGACCGGCTGGATCTCGCGCTCGGGGATGTCCAGCGCGTGCCGCGGCATCGCATCGGCGATCGGCGTCAGCATCTCGTGGCCGACCTCGTTCCAGTGGTAGTCCAGCGGGCCGGCCAGGCGTGCGCGCATCTGCCGCACGTAGGCGTCGATCACCGGGTTGCCCGGTCGGGCGCCATAGAAGCCGATCGACGTGTGGCGCTTGCCCAGCGACGCGCGGCGCGTGACCAGGAAACCGTGGTGTTCGAGCGCCTCGAAGTAGGGCTGGATGGATTCCAGCACGATCGCGTCGGAATCGATGTAGAGCCCGCCGTGGGCCTGCAGCAGCAGCGCACGGATGTAGTCGGCGCGCTGGGCGACGGCGCGCTGCCGGCGCGCGGCGCGGCCGAACAGGCGGTCGGCCCAGCCTTCGGGGGCCAGCGCGATGCGCTGCAGGCGCGGCGGCAGGTCGGGCAGCCAGCGCGCGACGTTGGCGGGCGTCACCAGCTCGAAGCCGTAGCCGTGCGCGGCCGCCTTGCGGCGCATGATCTGGTGGCACAGCGCGATGTGGCCGGGCTTGTCCTGGCCGGGCGGGTTCTCCCAGTAGGCCCAGAGGGTACGCATGTCGTCGAACAGGTCCGCCGTACTGCTGTCGCGGCCCGCTCAGCGCGTGGCGTGCGGGATGGCGCGCAGCCACTCGAGCACCGCCGGCGCCAGCATGTCGCGCGTGGCCACCGAGGAGAAGCTGTGATCGGCCTCCGGCAGGTCCCGCCGCTGCAGGCTGCGCGGCGCCTGGACCGCCCGCTGCCAGGGCGCATCCACCGCCAGCAGTTCGTCGAACTCCTTGCTCTGCAGGCTGCGGCCGCTGATGATCAGCAGCACGTCGCCCTTGAAGCGCTCCAGGCCCAGGCGCATCCGCAGCAACGGTGAAAGCGAGGGGTCATCCTGCGCCGCGGCGGCCGGGCCGCCGGCCTGGGCGCCGCCGCCCAGCTTGCGGGCGACGCGGCTGCGCAGATTGCGCGCCAGGGTGCCGAGGGCCTCGCGCGGGTCGTACTGCAGGCGCGCGACCTTGAGCCAGAAGGCCTTGTCGAGCAAGCGGCGGCGGTAGTGGGCGACCGCGGCCTGGTCGCCCAGCTCCTCGGAATGCACCCAGGGATTGCCGACCGCCATGCCGACGACCTGCGGGAACTTCCAGGCATTGATCATGATGGCCGAGGCGGCATCACAGCCGCCCCACAGCACGATCTCGTCGAGCCCCGGCACCGCGCGCTGGAAGGCGGCGATGGCGGCGCGCAGGTCCGGCTCGACGTGCGGATAGCCGCGGAAGCTGCCTTCGCTGTCGCCGATGCCCCGGTAGTCGAAGCGCATCACCGGCACGCCCTGGGCCGACAGCGTGCGCGCCATGTCGACCTGGCCGCGCGCCACGCCGCCTCGGTACTGCGGACCGCCGGCGACCACGCACAGCATGCCGCGGCCGGCATGGCGTGCCGGGCGGTGGACCATGCCCAGCAGTTCGCTGCCCTGGCAGTCGAAGACCAGCGGACATTCCTCGACCGCCACGGGGCCGTGCTCTCCGGCGCTCATGCCGCGTCTCCCACCTGGGCCAGCGTCGCCTGCAGCAGGGCGCCGGCATCGAACTTCTCGTACATCTGCCAGATCAGCGGGCAGGCCACGGTCTCGGTCTGGACCTGGGCGCCGGCCGCCGTCAGCGCATCGACCAGCTTGCGGCTGGGCACGCCCAGCGGCTGCTGCGGCTGGGCCACCATCTCCAGCCAGTGCAGCCGGGTGCCGGCCAGTGCGGCCTGCCAGTCGGCCATGCGGCGACGCTCGAAGGCGGCGGCCAGCGCATCGGTCATCACGTAACCGGCCACTTCAACGTCCTCGCCGGCGGCCAGGCGCTTGCGGATGCTGTCGGTGGTCTCGCGTTCGCCGTCGGCCACCAGCTGCGAGGCGATGCGCAGGCGCAGGTGCTGGTTCAGGTAGAGCTTGCCGTCGAGCACCGGCTGCCAGAACAGCAGCCGCCGCGCGCTCACCGCACCGGTGTGCACCAGCTCGGCGGCCAGCAGCGCGCCCAGGCGGATGCCCCACAGCATCGGCACGTGGCCGCTGTCGGCCTGCAGCTGTGCGGCCAGCGCGGCGGCGTCGTCGCGCCAGTGTTCCCAGCGGCCGTCGGCGATTTCGCCTTCGCTTTCACCGGTGCCCACGTGGTCGGGCAGCATCACCTGCCAGCCACGCGCGGCCAGCAGGCGGGCCATCGTGGCGACCGAGGCCCGGCAGCGGTTCATCTCCTCCACGAAGGGGGGCAGGTAGAGGATCGAGCCACGCACCGGCCCGGTGGGCACGATCTGCAGCGTGTACAGGCGCCGGCCGTTGACGGTGGCGAAGGCGGCGCGCGCGGTCGAGGTGCGGGCGGCGGCGTGGGCGGAGGCGGCGCTCATGCGGTAACGGCGGTCTCGAGGGTGCAGCGCTGGGCCGCGTGGCGGATCAGCGTCTGGCGGTGCGTGTCGTAGGCGGCCTGGGCCTCGGCCATGCAGGCCTCGGGCACGACGATGTCGTCGTAGCTGTTGGCGCTGCGGCTGATCTTGCCGGACTTCAGCCGCGCCGATGTGTCACCCGAGTTGCCGCGTCCGGTCTTGGCGAAGGTGCCGTACTCGGTGGGGATCGGACCGTCCAGACCCAGCCAGGTGCCCAGGGCCAGCAGCGTCGGCTCCGACTGCTGCACCAGACATTCGGCGTCGAGGTAGAAGCCGCGGCCGTCGAGTTCGCGGGCCATGCGGGCCAGCGTGGCCAGGCGGTCGACGTAGTAGCGGGTGGCGCCTTCGGCCGTCGCCTCGGGCAGGTGGCCCTTGCCGTCGCCGCGGTAGAGCGTCATCAGGCTGCGCACCGACTGCCGCGGCTCGCGCACCATGAAGATGGCGCGGCTGTCGGAGCGCTGCAGCAGCGGCAGCGCGACCTCGTGGCCGTCGTGCAGCACCTTGTCGAACATCTGCCGTGCCCCCGGCTTGGGTTCGTGGCTGGCGAAGTGCAGCATCTTCTGCCGCCACAGGCTCTTCCAGCTGTAGTAGCCGATGTGCATCTCGTAGTAACCCTCGACTTGAGGATGACTGCCGAGCAGGTGGCCGAACAGGCTGGTGTTGGCCCGCATGTGGCTCAACAGGAAGATGTTGCGGTGCCTGAGGATCAGGCCCGGATTGGCGCGCAGGGCGTTCAGCAGGCTCATGGCGTGTCGGGGCTCAGGGATGCGGTCGTGGGCCCAGCCAGGCGTCGACCGCGCGGCGGACCTGGTCGCAGACCCGCTGGTAGGTGGCGCGGGGCTGGCCGTAGGGGTCGGGGATCTCGGCGCGGCCGGCGTCGTCGGCCAGCGGGGCGCCCAGCAGGAAGGCCTTGCCGCGGGCCTGCGGGTGCTCGCGCGCCAGCCGGTCGAGGTGGGCCAGCTCCATCGCCAGGATCAGGTCGGCCTGCGCGATCTGCTCGTGCGAGAGCGTGTGCGAGCGCCAGGTGCCGAGGTCGACACCGGCCGCGGCCGCCGTCTCGACCATCATCGGATCGGCCGGCCGGCCGGCCGGGGCGTGGAAGCCGGCGGAATCGGTGCGCCAGCCGGCCGCCAGGCCGCGGGCGTCCGCATGGGCATGGGCCAGCGCGCTGCGGTTGATGTTGCCGTAGCACAGGAAGAGCACGCGCTGCGGCGCGCCGGCAGCGGCCATGCTGCGCTGGCGGGCCCGGGCGTCCTGCCAGGCGCGGCGCAGCGCGCGGCGCTGCTGCAGCTGCTCGCTGACGCGGCGCCACTGGTGGCGCACGAGGCGTCCGGCATCGACCAGGCCCGGCCAGGGGTCGCGCCAGGACTGGACGTCGAAATGGTGGCGCGGCGACAGCACGCTCAGGCTGTCGCGCAGCACCTGGCCGTGCGAGGGCAGGCGCACCAGCTGCGGCGGCGCGGCCTTGCGCAGCACGTGCTCGACCCAGTCCAGGTCGCGCGCCAGATGGCGGCACAGCACGCCGGTGCGCGCCGGCGGGCGCTCGCGCACCTCGCCGGTGGTCATCAGCTCGTGCAGCATGGCCGGGAAGTCGGCGCCGGCGGCGATCGCCAGCGGCAGCGAGCCCCAGAAGCGGCCGTTGATCTCCATCAGCCGGAAGGCGCCGCTGCGCGGCTCGTGCTTGAACTCGACCATGGCCACGCCGTGCCAGCCGAGCGAGCGCACCAGCCGGCGCGAGGCCTCCAGCAGTGCGGGCACGATCGGGTCGGACACGCGCAGGCTGCTGCCACCGCCGGTCAGCGGCACCTCGTGCAGCCGGCGGTGCTGGAAGGCATGGCGGATCTCGCCGTGGCGCGCGATCAGCTCGATGCCCACGCCGTCGCCGCGGAAGTACTCCTGCAGCATGACCTGGCCGTAGCGCAGCGCGTGCTGCACCTGCTGGCGCAGGCCGGTGGCGTCGTGCGCGTAGCTGACGCTCAGCTGCACCGCCTGCCCGCCGCCCTGGCCGACCGAGCGCGTGGGCTTGACCACCACCGGCCAGCCCCAGCCCTGCGGGCCGTCCATCATCGCCAGGAAGGCGTCGAGCGCGTCGAGCGCCTCGACCGGCCAGCTGTGCGGCACCGGCACGTCGAGCTCGCGCGCCAGCGCGACGGTGCGCGACTTGTCCAGCACCTGTTCGAGCGCGGCCGGCGGCGCGATGGCCAGGCGTGCGGCGTCCGGCAGCCGGGCATGGGCGCGCATCAGCGGCACCACGGTGCGCTCGGTGACCGGAATCACCAGCTCCTGTGGTTGACGGCGCTGCCGCTCGGCGACCCAGTCGACGAAGGCCGCGGCCTCGCGCAAGGGGTCCGGATAGCGCAGCGCCTCGGTGACATGGCGCGAGCGGGTGGCGATCGCGCCGTCGCTGCTGGCCGCCACGCGCACCGTCAGGCCCTGGCGGGCGAGCGAGCGCACGATGGCCAGGGCCGAGGCCTGGTCCGCGTCGAGGACCAGCACCGGTGCGCGGGCGGCGCTCGGACGGGGGGAGGATTCGGGGGGCATCGGTGCGAAGGCGCGGCGGGGGCGCGCGCGGTGCGGGCTCAACGCGAGGCGGCGGCCTCGGTGGCGGAGGGCGCGGAAGCGGCGGCCGGCGCGATGGCGGCGGCATCGCCCGCTTCCGGTTCGCGCCACAGCCCGCGGGTCTGCAGCTGCTCGATCAGTTCGCGCCGTTGCACGCCGAGCGCGCGGGCCCGGCGGGCCTCGGCCAGGGCCTCTTCCGGGCGGCCGAGGTCCAGGTAGAGCATGCCCAGGTTGTAGCGCGTCAGCGGATCGTCACCGGCCAGACTGTCGCGCACGTAGTCGAGCTGGACCAGCGCTTCCTTCGGCCGCTTGCGCTTGCCGAGGTAGTCCGCGTAGAGCATGCGCACCACCCGGTCGTCGGGCCGGAAGCGCAGCGCACGTTCGTAGAAGCACTCGATCGGCCACTCGAGCCGGCCCGGCTGCTGGTTCTTCGTCTTCTCGCCCAGCCGCGTCAGCGCGACCAGCGCGCGCGGATGGTTGGGGAAGGCCCGCAGCGTGTAGGCGATGTCTTCCTCGAGGTAGGCGGTGGTCTTGCCGCGCAGCAGCAGCTCCACCTCGGGCGTGAAGTGGTACTGCTCGACGATGTCGATCTTCGATCGGTCGTTGCGGTAGTCGAACGGGCCGGGGCCGAAGTGGTTGGCCAGCGGGCCGCAGGCATTCGGCGCGGCCAGGGCCTGGTCCTGGGCCCGCGACTGCGCGGCAGCGATCTGCACGCCACCCAGCAGCAGGCCGATCGCACAGGCCAGGGCCGGCACGCGGCGGGAACGGGGCATGAGGTACTGCATGCTGCCGGCGCGGCCGTGCCGGCGATCAGCCGGCGCGTTCCTGGATGAAGCGCGCCAGGCTGCCGACGGTGGCGAAGGTGTCGCCGCTGATGTCGTCGTCGCTGACGGCGATGCCCAGGCGCTCCTCCATCGCCGTGATCAGGTTGACCACGGCCATGCTGTCGAGCTCGGGCAGGGCGCCCAGCAGGGGCGTGTCCGCCGTGAACTTCAGGCCGCGGCCTCCCAGGCCGAGGGTGTCGTCCAGCAGCTGCAGCACGTCGTTCAGGTCGTTCACGGGGCACTCTTCTCGCGGTGGGTTCGGGACATCGGGCCCCGCCGCGCGGCACAGGGTCGCAGACGGGGGCCGACATCGGATTGCAGCGGATTCTAGAGGGGGCGTCCGCCCCCGCGACCGACGGTCAGGGGGGGCTTCCAGGGGCGACGTGCCAAAGTTGTCGGCCGGCGGGCAGGTGGCGGTGGCCGCCCCCACAGGCCAGGGGGATCGGTCCATGGGGGTGGTCGTGACATCGGTCGGGGTGGTGCGTGTGGCGGACGGGTCCGGCTTGCTAGAGTCGCTGTCCGTCTTCCGGGGCACGTCTGCGCCCGGCGTCCCCGTCCGTCCCGACACCGCACCGCATGAGCACACCCGTCCCCGAGGCCCATCTTCTGCATGAACTGGTCTGGCGCAGCGCCTGCATTCGCCCCGACGCGCCGGCGCTGACCTATGGCGCCGAGACCTGGAGCTATGCCCGTCTGCAGCAGGCGGTGCAGGCGTTCGCGAACGGCCTGCTGGGCCTCGGTCTGCCGCGCACCGGTCGGGTCGGGATCTGGCTGGACAAGCGGTTCGAGACGGTGGTCGCCAGCTTCGGCGCACCCGCGGCCGGTGGCGTGATGGTGCCGATGAACCCGCTGCTCAAGCCCGAGCAGGTGCTCTACATCGCGCGCGACTGCAACGTCCAGGTGCTGGTCACCTCGCCCGAGCGGCTGCCGCTGCTGCTGCCGCTGCTGGCCGACGCGCCGGATCTGCGCCACATCGTGCTGACCGAGGTCGCCGGTGCCGCCGCGTCCGGGCCGATGGAGCGGCCCGAGGGCCTGCCGGCATCGGTCGGCCTCCACCGCTGGAGCCCGCTGCTGGCCGCCGCGCCGGCCGCGCCGCACCGCGTGATCGACAGCGACCTGACGGCCATCCTCTACACCAGCGGCTCCACCGGCCGGCCCAAGGGCGTGGTGCTGAGCCACCGCAACATGGTCGCCGGCGCCAAGAGCGTGGCCAGCTACCTGGAGAACGGGCCGGGCGACACGCTGCTGGCCGCGCTGCCGCTGTCCTTCGATGCCGGCTTCAGCCAGCTGACCACCGCCTTCCATGCGGGCGCCCGCGTTGTGCTGCTGAACTACCTGCTGCCGCGCGACGTGCTCAAGGCCATGGTCAAGGAGAAGGTGACCGGCCTGACCGCCGTGCCGCCGCTCTACATCCAGCTCACGCAGATGGACTGGCCGGTCGAGATCGACGCGCATCTGCGCTATTTCGCCAACACCGGCGGGCGCATGCCGCGCGACACGCTGGACAAGCTGCGCGCGCGCGCCCCCTCGGCCCGGCCCTTCCTGATGTACGGCCTGACCGAGGCCTTCCGCTCGACCTATCTGCCGCCCGAGGAGGTCGACCGCCGGCCCGATTCGATCGGCAAGGCGATCCCCAACGCCGAGATCCTGGTGCTGCGCGAGGACGGCAGCGCATGCGCGCCCGACGAGCCGGGCGAGCTGGTGCACCGCGGCGCGCTGGTCGGCCAGGGCTACTGGAACGATCCGGAGAAGACCGCCGAGCGCTACAAGCTGCTGCCGGCCGGCACCGCCGGGCGCGAGGCCGGCCTGCAGCTGCCGGAGTACGCGGTGTTCTCCGGCGACACCGTGCGCCGCGACGCCGAGGGCTTCCTGTACTTCATCGGCCGGCGCGACGAGATGATGAAGACCTCCGGCTACCGTGTCAGCCCGACCGAGGTCGAGGAGGTGCTGTACGCGACCGGCCGCGTCGGCGAATGCGCGGCCTTCGGCGTCGAGCATCCGGCGCTCGGCCAGGCGATCCAGGTCATCGCCACGCCGCCCGAGGGCCAGGACACGCTGGACGTCGCCGCCCTGCTGGCCGACTGCAAGCCGCGCATGCCGGCCTACATGGTGCCGCATGGCGTCGAGGTCGTGGCCGGTCCGCTGCCGCGCAATCCGAACGGCAAGATCGACCGCAAGCGCCTGTCGACCGAGTGGGTCGAGCGCCGCGACGCCGCGGCCTGAGCGCCGGAGCCCGCGCGGCACCGGACGCGCGCGGGGCCGGTGCCGCGCGCCTCAGGCCAGCAGCAGCTTGGCGCCCACGGCCACCAGCACCAGCGCGATCGCCAGCCGCAGCACGCCCTCGGGCGCCCGGGCATTGAGCCGGGTGCCGATCAGGATGCCCGGGATCGAGCCCGCCAGCAGCGCGGCCAGCAGCGAGAAGTCGACATGGCCCATCATCAGATGGCCCATGCCGGCGACCAGGGTCAGCGGGATCGCGTGCGCGATGTCGGTGCCCACCAGCACCTTGGGCGTCATGCGGAACGGGTACAGGTAGACCAGCATCACCACGCCGAGCGCGCCCGCGCCCACCGAGGTCAGCGTCACCAGCAGGCCCAGGATGGCGCCGGCCACCACCGTCATCGCCGGCTGGGCGCGCTTGAAGCCGTCGGGCGCCCGCGCACGCAGCCGCTGGCCCAGGGCCTGGGTCTGGCGGCGGAACAGCGTGGCCAGCGCGGTCAGCAGCAGCACGCCGCCGAGCGCCTGCAGGATCAGCCCGCTCTTGGTCGCCGCACCGCCGGTGGCGTGCAACCACCACAGCGTCAGCAGTGCGGTCGGCAGGCTGCCGGCGCACAGGCGGCGGAAGACCTGCCAGTCGACCGTGCCCTGACGGTGGTGCGCACCGGCGCCCACCAGCTTGGTCAGCGCGGCGAACCACAGATCGGTGCCGACGGCCGCCGCCGGCGCGACGCCGAACAGCAGCACCAGGATCGGCGTCATCAGCGAGCCGCCCCCCACGCCGGTCAGCCCGACCAGCGTGCCGACGCCGAAGCCGGCGACGGTGTTGAGCCAGTCGAACGTCATCGGAGCGCACCACACCGGTCGGACGCCGGCCGGCGCGTGCACGCCACGGCGGGCGCGCACGCGCGGCCCCCGCGCCGGCGGGCGCCGTGCGACAGGGCGCCGGCCATCAGGCGATCAGGCCGCGCTCGCGCAGGCAGGCGATGACCTGGTCGGCCGCCTCTTCCGGCGTGCAGGCGTCGGTGCGCACGCGCAGCTCGGGCGTCTCCGGCGTCTCGTAGGGCGAGTCGATGCCGGTGAAGTGCTTGAGCTCGCCGCGGCGGGCCTTCTTGTACAGGCCCTTGACGTCGCGCGCCTCGGTCACCTCCAGCGGCGCATCGACGTGCACCTCGACGAACTCGCCCTCGGCCATCAGGCCGCGCGCCATCGCGCGCTCGGCGCGGAACGGCGAGATGAAGGCGGTGATGACGATCAGGCCGGCGTCGACCATCAGCTTGGCCACCTCGGCGACGCGGCGGATGTTCTCCACCCGGTCGGCCTCGGTGAAGCCCAGGTCCTTGCTCAGGCCGTGGCGCACGTTGTCGCCGTCCAGCAGGTAGGTGTGGCGACCCATCGCGTGCAGGCGCTGTTCGACCAGGTTGGCGATCGTGCTCTTGCCCGCGCCCGACAGGCCGGTCAGCCACACCACCGCCGGCGTCTGGCCCTTGAGGGCGCCGCGCGCGGCCTTGTCGACGTCGATGTGCTGGCGATGGATGTTGTGCGCCCGGCGCAGCGCGAAGCGCAGCATGCCGGCGCCCACCGTGTGGTTGCTCAGACGGTCGATCAGGATGAAGCCGCCCATCTCGCGGCTGGCCGTGTACGGATCGAAGGCGATCGGGCGGTCCAGCGCCAGGTTCACCTCGCCGATCTCGTTGAGCGCCAGCTGCTTGGCCGCCAGGTGCTCCATCGTGTTCACGTTGACCCGGTACTTGGGCTCGGTGATGGTGGCGTTGACGGTGCGCGTGCCGATCTTCAGCAGATAGGGCCGGCCGGGGTACATCGGCTCCTCGGCCATCCAGACCAGCGTGGCCTCGAACTGGTCGGCCACCTCGGCCGGGCTCTCGGTGGTGCTGATGACGTCGCCGCGCGAGATGTCGACCTCGTCGGCCAGCGTCAGCGTGATCGACTGGCCGGCCACGGCCTCGGCCAGATCGCCGCCGGCGGCCACGATGCGCGTGACCGTGCTTTCCTTGCCCGAGGGCTGCACGCGGATGCGCTCGCCGGCCCGGATGCGGCCGGAGGCGATCTGGCCGGTGAAGCCGCGGAAGTCCAGGTTCGGCCGGTTGACCCACTGCACCGGCAGACGGAACGGGCCCTGCTGCTGTCGGTCCTCGTCGATCTCCACCGTCTCCAGGTAGCCCATCAGCGTCGGGCCGTGGTACCAGGGCGTGCGCGCGCTGGGCTGCAGCATGTTGTCGCCCTTGAGGGCGGCCAGCGGGATCGCGGTGAACTCGGTCAGGCCGATCTGCTGCGCGAAGGCACGGTAGTCCTCGACGATGCGGTCGAAGGTGGCCTGGCTGTAGTCGACCAGGTCCATCTTGTTGATCGCCAGCACGATCTTGCGGATGCCGATCAGCTGCGTCAGGTAGCTGTGGCGGCGCGTCTGCGTCAGCACGCCCTTGCGCGCGTCGATCAGGATCACGGCCACGTCGGCGGTCGAGGCGCCGGTGACCATGTTGCGCGTGTACTGCTCGTGGCCGGGCGTGTCGGCGACGATGAACTTGCGCTTCTCGGTCGAGAAGAAGCGGTAGGCGACGTCGATGGTGATGCCCTGCTCGCGCTCGGCGGCCAGGCCGTCGACCAGCAGCGCGAAGTCGATGTCACCGCCCTGGGTGCCCCACTTCTTGCTGTCGCTCTCCATCGCCGAGAGCTGGTCCTCGAACAGCATCTTGGCGTCGTAGAGCAGACGGCCGATCAGCGTGCTCTTGCCGTCGTCGACCGAGCCGCAGGTGATGAAGCGCAGCAGGCTCTTGTGCTCGTGCTGCTTCAGGTACGCCTGGATGTCGCTGGCGATGAGGTCGGATTGGTGGGCCATCTCAGAAATACCCTTCTTGCTTCTTCTTCTCCATCGACGCGCTCTGGTCGTGGTCGATCATGCGGCCCTGCCGCTCGCTGGTGGTGGCCAGCAGCATCTCCTGGATGATGGCCGGCAGCGTGTCGGCCTCGCTCTCGATGGCGCCCGACAGCGGGTAGCAGCCCAGCGTGCGGAAGCGCACCTTGCGCATCTGCGGCGTCTCGCCCGGCAGCAGGCGGAAGCGCTCGTCATCGACCATCAGCAGCGTGCCGGCGCGCTCGACGACCGGGCGCTCCTGCGCGAAGTACAGCGGCACGATGGGGATGTTCTCGAGGTAGATGTACTGCCAGATGTCGAGCTCGGTCCAGTTCGAGATCGGGAACACGCGGATCGACTCGCCCGGGCGCTTGCGGGCGTTGTAGAGG
Organism: Pseudaquabacterium rugosum; assembly: GCF_038066575.1. Taxonomy (NCBI): domain Bacteria; kingdom Pseudomonadati; phylum Pseudomonadota; class Betaproteobacteria; order Burkholderiales; family Sphaerotilaceae; genus Pseudaquabacterium; species Pseudaquabacterium rugosum. The sequence goes on from NZ_JBBUTF010000001.1 coordinate 75,024, forward strand.
TTCCACAGCTCGGGGCGCTGGCTCTTCGGATCCCAGCGGTGCTGCTCGCTGCGGAAGCTGAAGATGCGTTCCTTGGCGCGGCTCTTCTCCTCGTCGCGGCGGGCGCCGCCGAAGGCCGCGTCGAAGCCGTAGTGGTCCAGCGCCTGCTTCAGGCCCTGGGTCTTCCACATGTCGGTGTGGACCTGGCTGCCGTGGTCGAAGGGGTTGATGCCCAGCTTCTGCGCCTCGGGGTTGTGCCAGACCAGCAGCTCCATGCCGAGCTCCCGGGCCATGCGGTCGCGCAGCGCGTACATGTCGCGGAACTTCCATGTGGTGTCCACGTGCAGCAGCGGGAACGGGGGCGGCGCCGGGTAGAAGGCCTTCTTCGCCAGATGCAGCATCGTGGCGGAGTCCTTGCCGATCGAGTAGAGCATCACCGGGCGCTCGCACTCGGCCACCACCTCGCGCAGGATGTGGATGCTCTCGGCCTCCAGGCGTTGCAGATGGGTCAGTCGCATGGTCGTCAGGGCGGGCCCGGGCAGCGGGCCGTTTCGAGGGTCGTGATCGTGTCCGTCATGCCGGCGGGCGGCGTGCACGGACGGGCCGCGGGGCGTCGCGCGCTGCGCGGGTCGCGGGCAGGGCACTGCCACCACCGGTGGCGGTCAAGGGCGCGAGGGTACCCGATCCGCGCGCCTGCGCCGCCGCCGATCGCCTGTGCGGGCGTGGACGGCGTCGCGCTGCGGCCCCGTGTGTGCACCACGGACAGGGGGGCGCACGCACGGGCGGCGGCGCGGCGGTCGGCTGTCACACCGGACCCGGTGTCCGCCGGGCCCCCAAGGCGTGGCACGGGCCGCGTGCTCCTTAACATCGACGGGTGGCCGGCCCGGGTGGGTGCGGCCGTCTGTCGACAAGGGATGCGATGACGAATGCGACGAGCGCCGGGCCGGCCGCCTGGCAGGACTGGCTGGGCCCGGTGGAGGCCCTGGTGCGGGAGGCCGCCGAGGCGGTGATGGCGGTCTATGCCACCGATTTCGCCGTCCGCGGCAAGGGCGACGCCTCGCCGGTGACCGAGGCCGACGAGCGGGCCGAGGCCCTGATCCTGGCCGGCCTGGCGCGGCTGGCGCCAGGCGTGCCGGTGGTGGCCGAGGAGGCCGCGGCCGCCGGGCGCATCCCGGACGTGACCGGGGGCGCGTTCTGGCTGGTCGATCCGCTGGACGGCACGAAGGAGTTCATCGGCCGCAATGGCGAGTTCACCGTCAACGTGGCGCTGGTGGTCGATGGCGCGCCGGTGCTGGGCGTGGTGCTGGCGCCGGCGCTCGGCGGCGCGGCGGGCACCTTGTACGCCGGGGTCGTCGGCCAGGGCGCCTGGCGCGAGCGCGACGGCCTGCGCGAGCCGATCGCCGCGCGCGTGCCGCCGGTCGCGGGCCTGACCGTGGTGGCCAGCCGCTCGCACGGCGATGCGGCCGCGCTCGACGCCTTCCTGGCCGGGCGGCCGGTGGCGGCGCTGCGCAATGCCGGCTCCTCGCTCAAGCTGTGTCTGGTGGCGGCCGGCGAGGCCGACTGCTACCCGCGCCAGGGCCGCACGATGGAGTGGGACATCGCCGCCGGCCAGGCCGTGCTGGTGGCCGCCGGCGGTCGCGTCGTGCGCATCGACGACGGACAGCCGCTGCGCTACGGCAAGCCGGGTTTCGACAACCCGCACTTCGCCGCCTGGGGCCGGTCGGCGGACTGATCCGCGCGACCGCCGCCCCGCGGTGGTTCGAGGGGCGCCCGTCCGGGCGTCCCGGTCGGGCGTCGGGCCTCGTCGGGTCCCGTCAGGCCTTGAAGTACTCGCGGTACCAGGCCACGAAGCGGCCGATGCCGGTGTCCACCGAGGTGCCGGGCTTGAAGCCGGTCCAGGCGGTCAGCTCGGAGACGTCGGCGTGGGTGGCCGGCACGTCGCCCGGCTGGATGTCCTTGAGCACCTTGATCGCCGGCTTGCCGACGTGGCGCTCGATGGCCTCGATGAAGTCCATCAGCTGCACCGGCTCGTGGTTGCCGATGTTGAAGACCTTGTACGGGGCCCAGCTGCTGGCGGTGTCGGCCTCGTCCTTGTCGTAGGACGGGTTGGCCACCGGCGGGCGGTCGAGGGTGCGCACCACGCCTTCGGCGATGTCGTCGACGAAGGTGAAGTCGCGCACCATCTTGCCGTGGTTGAACACCTCGATCGGCTCGCCGGCCAGGATCGCCTTGGTGAACAGGAACAGCGCCATGTCCGGACGGCCCCAGGGGCCGTAGACGGTGAAGAAGCGCAGGCCGGTGGTCGGCAGGTTGAACAGATGGCTGTAGGTGTGGGCCATCAGCTCGTTGGCCTTCTTGCTGGCCGCGTACAGGCTGACCGGGTGGTCCACGCCGTGGTGCTCCGAGAACGGCATGAAGGTGTTGCCACCGTAGACGCTGGAGCTCGACGCGTAGACCAGGTGCTGCACCTCGTTGTGGCGGCAGCCCTCGAGGATGTTGGTGAAGCCGACGATGTTGCTGTCGATGTAGGCGTGCGGATCGATCAGCGAGTAGCGCACGCCGGCCTGGGCGGCCAGGTGGACGACGCGGTCGAACTTCTCGGCCTTGAACAGCGCGGCGATGCCTTCGCGGTCGGCGACGTCCATCTGCACGAAGCGGAAGCCGGGGAACTTCTGCAGGCGGGCCAGGCGGTCGCGCTTGAGCTGCGGGTCGTAGTAGGCGTTGAGGTTGTCCAGTCCGACCACCGTGTCGCCGCGCGACAGCAGGATCTGGGACACGTGCATGCCGATGAAACCGGCCGCGCCGGTGAGCAGGATCTTCATGTGAGGTCGTCGTGGCGTTGGAGCCAGGCGGTGGCCTGGCGGCGGCCGGATTGTCGCGGCTCGGCGTCGCCTCGGTACATCCCGCTCCCCCCCAGCCGTGTCAGGCAGCACGGCGTCCCGGGGGGTTGACAGCGTGGTGACACGGTCGCCGCTGCAGAATAGCCGTCTTGTCAGACGCAACTGCGGTGCGCGCCCCGGGAAGCCGGAGCGACGGCCGCCTCGATGAAGATGAAGATCACGGTGGTGGGTGCCGGCTATGTCGGCCTGGTGACGGGGGCCTGCCTGGCCGAGATGGGCAACCACGTGGTGTGCCTGGACGTCGATCCGCGCAAGATCGAGATGCTGCAGCGCGGCGAGATCCCGATCCACGAGCCGGGGCTGGACAAGGTGGTGCAGCGCAACGCCGCCGCCGGCCGCCTGTCGTTCACCACCGACATGCAGGCCGCCGTGGCCCACGGCACGCTGCAGTTCATCGGCGTGGGCACGCCGCCCGATGAGGATGGTTCGGCCGATCTGCAGTACGTGCTGGCCGCCGCCCGCAACATCGGCCGCCACATGACCGACTACAAGGTCATCGTCGACAAGAGCACGGTGCCGGTGGGCACGGCCGACAAGGTGCGCGCGGCCGTGGCCGATGAGCTCAAGACCCGTGGGGTGGATCTGGCGTTCGCCGTCGTCAGCAACCCCGAGTTCCTGAAGGAAGGCGCGGCGGTCGATGACTTCATGCGGCCCGACCGCGTGGTGGTGGGCTCTGACGACGAGCGCGCCACGCTCCTGATGCGTGCGGTCTACGCACCATTCATGCGCAACAAGGACAAGCTGCAGGTGATGGACGTGCGCAGCGCGGAATTCACCAAGTACGCCGCCAACGCGATGCTGGCCACGCGCATCAGCTTCATGAACGAGCTGTCGCGCCTGGCCGAGCGCGTGGGCGCCGACATCGAGGCGGTGCGCCGCGGCATCGGTGCCGATCCGCGCATCGGCACGCACTTCCTGTATGCCGGCACCGGCTACGGCGGCAGCTGCTTCCCCAAGGACGTGAAGGCGCTGGTGCGCACCGGCCGTGAATACGGCGTGGAGCTGCAGGTGCTGCAGTCGGTGGAAGACGCCAACGAGCGGCAGAAGAGCGTGCTGGTGGACAAGGTGAAGGCGCGCTTCGGCGCGGACCTGACCGGCCGCACCTTCGCCATCTGGGGCCTGGCCTTCAAGCCCAACACCGACGACATGCGCGAGGCACCCAGCCGCGTGATCATCGACGCGCTGCTGGAGGCGGGCGCCAAGGTGCAGGCCTATGACCCAGTGGCGACCGAGGAAGCCCAGCGCGTGCTGGCCGGCCGCGAGGGCCTGACCTTCGCCACCGGCCAGCAGGCGGCACTCGAAGGCGCGGACGCGCTGCTGATCGTCACCGAGTGGATGGAGTTCCGGAACCCGGACTTCGACGGCATCAAGGCCGCGCTGAAGCAGCCGGTGATCTTCGACGGACGCAATCTGTATGACCCGGCGCTGGTGCGCAGCTTCGGGCTGGACTATCTGTCGATCGGCCGCCCGTCGGTCAGCGTGGGCTGAGATGGCGGCCCCCGACACCCAGACGCCGGCCGCGCCGCGGGCCCTGCCGCAGCATGTGCCGATGGACCAGTTCCCGGTGCGCGACGGCCAGCTCGTCGTCGGCGGCCTGTCGCTGAACCAGCTGGCCGCACGCGTCGGCAGCACGCCGTTCTACGCGGTCGACCGCCAGCTGCTGCGTGACCGGGTGGCCACGCTGCGGGCCGTGCTGCCGGCCGAGGTCAAGCTGCACTACGCGATGAAGGCCAATCCGATGCCGGCGGTCGTCGCCTGCATGGCCGGTCTGGTCGACGGCATCGACGTGGCTTCCGGTGGCGAGCTCAAGGTCGCGCTGGACGCCGGCGCCGATCCGGCCGAGATCAGCTTCGCCGGTCCCGGCAAGCGCGATCCGGAGCTGCGCCAGGCGGTGGCTTCCGGCGTGCTGGTCAACGTCGAATCGCTGCGCGAGCTCGACGTGCTGGCCGCGGCCTCGGCCGAGTTCGGCCTGCCGGCCCGTGTCGCGCTGCGCGTCAATCCGGACTTCGAGCTCAAGGGCTCGGGCATGAAGATGGGCGGCGGCCCCAAGCAGTTCGGCATCGATGTCGAGCAACTGGCCGAGGCCTTCGCCCGCATCCGCGCGCTGGGTCTGGCCTTCGAGGGCTTCCACCTGTTCGCCGGCTCGCAGAACCTCAAGGCCGAGGCGATCTGCGAAGCCCAGTGCAAGGCCTACGACCTCGCGCTGCGGCTGGCGGCCGAGGCCCCGGCCCCGCTGCGCTTCCTGAACCTGGGCGGCGGTTTCGGCATTCCCTACTTCCCCGGCGAGCAGCGCCTGGATCTGGCGCCCATCGGCGCCAATCTGGCGGCGCTGGTCGAGCGGGCGAAGGTGGAGCTGCCGCAGGCCGAGCTGGTGATCGAGCTGGGCCGCTACTTCGTCGGCGAGGCGGGCGTCTACGTGACCCGCGTGGTCGATCGCAAGGTCTCGCGCGGCCAGGTCTACCTGGTGTGCGACGGCGGGCTGAACCACCACCTGTCGGCCTCGGGCAACTTCGGCCAGGTCATCCGCAAGAACTACCCGGTGGCCATCGGCAACCGGATGCCGGCGGTCGACGCGCCGGAGGCCGCGTTCGAGAGCGTGATGGCCGTCGGCCCGCTGTGCACGCCGCTGGACACCCTGGCCGAGCGCATGCGCCTGCCGGTGGCCGATGTCGGCGATCTGGTCGTCGTCTTCCAGTCCGGCGCCTACGGCGCCAGCGCCAGCCCGCAGGCCTTCCTCGGCCATCCGGTCGTCACCGAAGTCCTGGTCTGAGGTCGGGCGGTCGGGCGCGCGCCGTCGCGCCCGGGCCGCTCCGAATGGGGTGGCCGCTCTTGAAAGCGGGGTGCCCACCCCCAAGTCCGGCTGCGCACGCGCGCGCCGGACGTCGTCTTCTCGATGCTGGCGTCGCGCACGGACCGACCCCGCATCGACCGCACGACCATGAGCAAGCACACCCACGCCTTCCAGGCCGAAGTCAAGCAGATCCTGCACCTCGTCACCCACGCGCTGTACTCCAACAAGGAGATCTTCCTGCGCGAGCTGGTGTCCAACGCGAGCGACGCCTGCGACAAGCTGCGCTTCGAGGCGCTGGACAACGCCGCCCTGTACGAGGACCAGCCCAACCTGGAGGTGCGCGTCTTCTTCGACCCGGACGCGAAGACGCTGACCATCCGTGACAACGGCGTGGGCATGAGCGCCGAAGAGGCGGCCGCCAACCTGGGCACCATCGCCAAGAGCGGCACGCGCGAGTTCATGGCCAAGCTCGAAGGCGACCAGAAGAAGGACGCCCAGCTGATCGGCCAGTTCGGCGTCGGCTTCTACTCGGGCTTCATCGTCGCCGACCGCATCACGGTCGAGACCCGCCGCGCCGGCCTGCCCGCCAGCGAAGGCGTGCGCTGGAGCAGCGAGGGCACCGGCGAGTACGAGCTGGAGACCATCGAGAAGGCCGGCCGCGGCACCGACATCATCCTGCACCTGCGCGACGAGGACGCCGCCGAGTTCCTCAGCACCTGGCGCCTGAAGAGCACCATCGGCAAGTACAGCGACCACATCTCCCTGCCCATCCTGATGGAGAAGGAGGAGTGGGACAGCGAGAAGAACGAGCAGGTCAGGAAGGGCGAGTGGGAGACGGTCAACAAGGCCGCCGCCCTGTGGACCCGCAGCAAGAGCGACATCACCGACGCCGAGTACCGGGACTTCTACCAGCAGATCAGCTACGACGCCGAGGCGCCGCTGGCCTACACGCACAACCGCGTGGAAGGCCGCAGCGAGTACACGCAGCTGCTGTTCGTGCCGAAGAAGGCGCCGATGGACCTGTGGAACCGCGACAAGCGCGGCGGCGTGAAGCTCTACGTCAAGCGCGTGTTCATCATGGACGACGCCGAGGCGCTGATGCCCGCCTACCTGCGCTTCGTCAAGGGCGTGATCGACTCGGCTGACCTGCCGCTGAACGTCAGCCGCGAGCTGCTGCAGGAAAGCCGTGACGTCAAGGCCATCCGTGAGGGCTCGACCAAGCGCGTGCTGGGCATGCTGGAAAGCCTGGCCGACAGCGACTCGGCCGACGACAAGGCCAAGTACGCGGACTTCTGGAAGGAGTTCGGTGCGGTGCTCAAGGAAGGCCTCGGCGAGGACTTCCAGAACAAGGAGCGTCTGGCCAAGCTGCTGCGCTTCGCGTCGACCCATGCCGACAGCGGCGTGTCCTTCGCCGACTACGTCTCGCGCATGAAGGAGGGCCAGGAGGCCATCTACTACGTCACCGCCGACACGATGGCCGCGGCCAAGAGCAGCCCGCAGCTCGAGATCTTCAAGAAGAAGGGCATCGAGGTGCTGCTGCTGACCGACCGCGTCGACGAGTGGATGCTCAGCCACCTCCACGAATTCGAGGGCCAGTCCCTGCAGAACGTGGCCAAGGGCGCGGTGGATCTGGGCCAGTTGCAGGACGAGGCCGAGAAGAAGGCGGCCGAGGAGGCGGCCGAGGCGTTCAAGCCGACGCTCGACAAGCTCAAGGACGCCCTGAAGGACCGTGCCAAGGACGTGCGGGTGACCACCCGCCTGGTCGATTCGCCGGCCTGTCTGGTCGCCGACGAGCACGACATGAGCGGCCATCTGGCCCGCCTGCTGAAGCAGGCCGGTCAGAGTGCGCCCGCTGCGCTGCCGATCCTGGAGGTCAATGCCGAGCACGCGCTGGTCCGGCGTCTGGACGCGGCCGGCGCGCCATTCGACGATCTGGCCCACATCCTGTTCGACCAGGCGCTGCTGGCCGAAGGTGGCCAGCTGGAGGATCCGGCGGCCTATGTGGCGCGGATCAACAAGCTGCTGACCACGGCGGCCTGAGCGGCCTGAGCGGCCTGAGCGGCCAGTCGCGCCCGGACGGCACGGCGCCCGGGCGCGACCGGGCTGGCGGAGCGACAGGCGGCGGCGCGCGAGGGCGCGCTGCCGCTCAGTCGTCCAGGCCCCAGTCGGCCGGGTCGTCCAGCGGCGGCTCGGTCATGGCCTCGATCTGCTGGCGCAGCTGCACCGTCTGCTGTGACCACCAGGCCGGCGTGCCGAACCAGGGGAATGCCGCCGGAAAGGCCGGGTCGTCCCAGCGCTCGGCCAGCCAGGCGCTGTGGTGGACCATGCGCAGGGTGCGCAGCGGCTCGATCAGCCGCAGCTCGCGGCCGTCGAAGCGGCGGATCTGCCGGTAGCCGGACAGCACCGCGCCCAGTTGCTGCTGCATCGCCTCGCGCTCACCCGACAGCAGCATCCACAGATCCTGCACCGCCGGGCCGTTGCGTGCGTCGTCGAAGTCCACCAGCTGCGGGCCGCGACGCGCGTCGTCGCCGTCCGGCGAGCGCCACAGGATGTTGCCGGGGTGGCAGTCGCCGTGCAGGCGCAGCGTGGCGGTGGGCGTGTCGGCCAGGGCCTGGGTGGCCAGTTCCAGCGCCTGCCGGCAGGCGCTGTCCCAGGCCGGCCATTCGGCGGGCGTGATGTGGCCGTCGTCGCGCAGACGCGCATGGGACTGCCAGCCGAAGGCCTCGGCGTCGAGCGTGGGGCGGGCGCTGAAGCGCTCGCGCGCGCCGACCTGGTGCAGGCGGGCCATCAGCCGGCCCAGCCAACGCAGCGTCGACGGATCGTCCAGCTCCGGTCCGTGGCCGGCGCGGCAGGGCCAGACCGCGAGCGCCAGTGAGGGGCGCTCCGCGCCCGCATCGCCGGGCCGCAGCCGCACCCGGGCCAGGCTGGCCGGGGCCTGCGCGATGGCCTGCGCGTCGCGGCCATCCGGCTGCAAGGCCAACGGGGCGATCACCGGCAGGTCCTCGGCCTGCAGCTCGGCCAGCAGGCGGTGCTCTTCCGCCAGCTGCGCGTCGCTCCATCGGCCCGGGCGGTAGAACTTGGCCACCAGCGCCCGGCCATCCTCGTCATGGACCAGGAAGACGCGGTTCTCGTAGCTGTTGAGCTGCAGCAGCCGGCCGTCGGCGCGGATGCCGACGGCCTCCAGGGCATCCAGCACATGCCGTGGCTCCAGGGCCGCATACGGGTGGGGGGCGGCGGCGCCGCGGGGGGGCTCTTGCATCGACGGGAGTCTGCACCAGCCCGATGTCACGCGGCGAGCCGCGGGTGGGCGGGACCTGCCAGCGGTCCGTGGGTCGCCTTGGTGCCGGCCGGTCAGTGCCCGCCGGCGGCCGCGGTGCTGCCGTTCAGGCTCGCGTGGCCATTGACCGGCAGCGGATCGACCGGCAGGGTGCGCAGTTCGCCATGGCCGGAGGGCTCGAACTGACGCTGGTGGCTGAAGAAGGAATCCATGAACGCGCTCGATTCCTGCCACAGCGTGGAGCGGTCTGGCCGGGCGGCGGCCGGTGTCCCCGTGCGGGGCGCGGTCGCGGCCCCGGTGGCCGGCATGATCGGTGCCGTCGGGCCGCTCGTGTTCGGGCCTGGCGCGCCATGGGCCGGCCCGCTGGTGGGGGCGGGCGCAGCCACCGGTGCCGGGTGCGGCGATGCCGCTGCTGCTGTCGGCATCGGCTGCGGCGTGCGTGCGGCACCCGTGCCGTGCGGCACGAGCAGCTGCAGCTCGGGAATCGACGGCAGCTGGTCGACCGGGCAGCGCAGATAGCGGATCTTGCAGGCGTTGAGCACGGCCTGCTTGATGCGGGTCGAGCGGCTTGGCAGGCCGATGTCGTAGCTGATGTCGACCGCCGCCAGCACGCGGCCGTTGGCACTGCAGATCGCGTAGGCGACGTTGATCGAGCCCAGCAGGTTGTACCAGTAGCGCACGCTCTTCGGATCCGCCGGCTGGCACAGGCGGACCAGCGGCAGCTTGGCCAGCACGATGTGGTGCGGCAGTGCTTCACGCAACTGGCGGTAGACGCGGCGTTCGTCGGCGGTGAACACCGGGCGCGGCAGCAGATCCCATTGGGTCGGCAGCGGCGGTGGGCCGGCCGGACGACGGCGGGCCGTGTACACCTGCCATGCCAGATAGAGCATGGCCAGCACCGCCAGGGCAGCGGCACCGATCAGCCACGGGAGATAGGACTGCATGAAACTGCGCGCGGGCGGACAGCCAGATCAGCCGCGCGGAGTCCGGGGTCCGAAGCCGCTGCCGGCGCGCGACGGGACCGGAGGGGCTCGCCGGCACGGGGTCTGCTGCAGGGCAGGGTGCGCGGGCTGGACAGGCCGATGTCAGGGCGGCTGCGCCATGCATGGCGCGCCAGCCGAGGCCGTTCCGCGGATGTTACCCGTTGCAAATCTGCTTGGGCTGCAGCAATTGGTAACAGTTCGCCCCGACTGGGGGCCGCGATCTCCAGATGGGGGATGCGTGTGCAGACGGGCGCGCCCGGTCGATGGGACCGTGGCGCGGGCCGTCAGTTGGCGGATTCGTCCTCGGCTCTGGCGCCTGACGGCTGGCGGCGCCACCAGCCGCTGAGCCGGTGCATCTGCCGTTTCAGTCCGTAGTCGAGTTCGGCCGCACCGTGTTCCAGCCACTGCTCGACCTGCGAAGCGACGGTCTCGGGCGGCAACTCGATCCAGGCGTCGGCCTCCGGCCCACTGCGGGTGATGGTGGCGCCGGCGGCGCGGGCGATGGCCAGCATCGCGGTGTTCTCGGCCAGCGCATGGATGTAGAGGCGTCCCAGGCCGCGGTTGCGGGCATGCAGCGCGGCATGGTCGAACAGCCGCCGGCCCAGCCCCAGCCCGCGCGCATCGGGCAGCACCGAGACGCCGAACTCGGCGCCGATGTCGTGGCTCAGGTCGGCCGGCGGGCAGGCCAGATGCGCGGTCGCGATCAGGCGCAGCCGGGCATCGAAGACGCCGAACAGTTCATCGCGCCGGAAGTCGAGCTGCGCCACGTGACGGCAGATCTGCGCGTCGCTGGCGACGTGACCGAAGCGGCGGTAGCGGTCCTGTGGCGACAAGGCCAGCAGATGCGCGGTCAGCCGGTGACGATGGCGAGGCTCGAGCCGGCGGATCGGAATCCAGGGCTGGGGCGGCGGGGTGCGGCGGCGGCTCATGGGCTGAATCAGGGTTTACCCCTGGATTGTGCCTGTGGGGGCCGATGTCCGGTGCGTGCGGTCCGGCGTCCGAACGTGTGTTCTTCACACGTTCGGACTGCTGCAGGAATGGGCAAGTCTCTGTTAGACTCGCGGGCTTTCCCCGAAATTGGCTGGGGGATGAGTCCGTGTCGTGCGGGCGTCGTCGGGTGGCAGTGCCGTAGTGGCCATGCCGCAGGACGAGGCTGGCGCGGCGGTCGTGCGTCGTGAGAGGCTGCCCGTCATAAGCAGCGCCGAACGTCGATCGACTGGCTCCGGTGGATGTCCAGGCATCCGTCACCGGACACGGCCGTCGAAACGCCATGTTGCGCCGGGCGCTGCAGCAATGCGCTCCCGGTACTTGAAAGACCTCTCATGAAGACCTTCAGCGCCAAGCCGGCCGAAGTGCAGCACGAGTGGTTTGTGCTTGATGCCACCGACAAGGTGCTCGGACGTGTCGCCAGCGAAGTGGCACTCCGTCTGCGCGGCAAGCACAAGGCCATCTACACGCCGCACGTGGACACCGGTGACTTCATCATCGTCGTCAACGCCGACAAGATCCGTGTGACCGGCAACAAGGCCGAGGACAAGGTGTACTACCGCCACTCGGGCCACCCGGGCGGCATCTACGGCACCAAGTTCAAGGACATGCAAGCCAAGCATCCGGGGCGCGCCCTGGAGAAGGCCGTCAAGGGCATGCTGCCCAAGGGCCCGCTCGGCTACGCGATGATCAAGAAGCTGAAGGTGTATGCCGGTGATTCGCACCCGCACACCGCCCAGCAGCCCAAGGCTCTGGAAATCTAAGGAGCGGCGATGATCGGCAATTGGAACTACGGCACGGGCCGTCGCAAGTCCTCGGTGGCTCGCGTGTTCATCCAGAAGGGTGACGGCCAGATCGTGGTCAACGGCAAGCCCGTCGACCAGTACTTCGGCCGCCAGACCTCGATCATGATCGTCAAGCAGCCGCTGGCTCTGACGAACAACGAGCAGACCTTCAACATCAAGGTCAACGTGCACGGTGGCGGCGAAAGCGGCCAGGCCGGTGCCGTCCGTCATGGCATCACCCGTGCCCTGATCGACTACGACGCGACGCTGAAGAGCGAGCTGAGCAACGCCGGCTTCGTCACCCGCGACGCGCGTGAAGTCGAGCGTAAGAAGGTCGGTCTGCACGGCGCGCGTCGCCGGAAGCAGTTCAGCAAGCGCTGATGCGCCTGCCGCCCGTGGTTCCGGCTGTGCCGGCACCATGGGTCGACGCCACAGCCGCCCCGGTCTGCGTACCGCGGGCGGCTTTGTCGTTCTGGCTGTCCGCGATGCGGGGCAGTCCGATGTCCACAAAGACCGGAGGCCGATCAGGGCCTCCGGTGCTGTCCGATTACCCGGGCAAAATACTCGGGTTCAAAGGGGCTGCCGCACGTCAGACGTGTGAGGCCCCGTCCTGACCTTGTCCCATGGAGCCGCGATGAACGCCGTTGCCGAATCGACCGCCGCCAGCACCGCCGAGGTGCCTTGCCCCATCGTCTTCACCGATGCCGCCGCGGCCAAGGTCGCGGACCTGGTCGCCGAGGAAGGCAATCCCGACCTGAAGCTGCGCGTGTTCGTGCAAGGGGGGGGCTGCTCGGGCTTCCAGTACGGCTTCACCTTCGACGAGGTCGTCAACGACGACGACACGCCGATGGTCAAGAACGGCGTCACCCTGCTGGTCGATGCGATGAGCCTGCAGTACCTGGTCGGTGCCGAGATCGACTACAAGGAAGACCTGCAGGGCTCGCAGTTCGTGATCCGCAATCCGAACGCGAGCACGACCTGCGGTTGCGGGTCCTCGTTCTCGGTCTGACCCTCGGGCCCGGCCCGGCTTCAGCGCCGGGGGCAGGGCCGGTGCTCAGCGCGCCGGGTGCCAGCAGCCGAGACGGCGCAGCCCCCGTGCGCCGGTGACCTCGGGCCGGTTGCCCGGCTCGCCGGCCAGGAAGGCCCTTGCCAGCCAGGCGAAGGCCGCGGCTTCCACCTGCATCACCGGCAGGCCCAAGGCGTCGGTGGGCCGCACCGCTGCAGCGGCCCGTCCACCGCCATGGCGGGCGAGCGCCGCCTGCAGGCGTGCCAGCAGGTCGCCGTTGAGCGCACCACCACCACACACCAGCAGGTCCCGGGCGCCGGGCAGGGTCATCTGCAGGGCGTCGACCGCGGCCTCCGCGGTGAACTGTGCGAGCGTGGCCTGCACGTCCTGTGGCCCGGCCGTGTCCGCATCGGCGATCCGCAGCCGGGACGTCAGCCACTCGGCATGGAACAGGTCGCGCCCGGTGCTCTTCGGCGGTGGCAGGCGCAGGAAAGGCTCGTCCTTGAGGGCCGCGAGCAGCGCGGGCAGCACCTGCCCACGGGCGCCCCATTGGCCGCCGGCATCGTAGGTGGCGCCGGTGTGCCGTTCGCACCACAGATCGAGCAAGGCGTTGCCCGGTCCGCAGTCGAACCCTCCGACCCGGCCGTCGGCATGCAGCAGGCTGAGGTTGCCGATGCCGCCCAGGTTCAGCACGGCGCGGTCGTGCCCGGCGCCGAAGACGGCCGCGTGGAAGGCGGGCACCAGCGGTGCGCCCTGGCCACCGGCCGCCACGTCCCGGCTGCGCAGGTCGCAGACCACGTCGATGCCGGTGAGCTCGGCCAGCAGGGCGCCGTTGAGCAGCTGCACGGTGTAGCCGCAGCCGTCGAACTCACCGGGACGATGGCGCACCGTCTGACCGTGGGCACCGAGGGCATCGATGGACGCGGCCTTGCGGCCGGTCGAGCCCAGGAGATCCGCACAGCAGGCGGCGCAGGCGCGGGCCAGGGCGTTGGCGGCCAGCGCCGCGCGGTGCAGTTCGTCCTCGCCGCTGCGGTTGAGTGCCAGCAGCTCGGCTCGCAGGGCGGCATCGAAGGGGCGGTGCACATGGCCGGCGACCCGCCAGATCCGGGCGTCCGCGCGGTCCCAGTCGATCAGCACGGCGTCGATGCCGTCCAGCGAGGTGCCGGACATCAGCCCGATCGTGCTCCGGCGTCCGGGTGCTGTTGGCGCCAAGTCGCGGTCAGCCGTGGTGGTCGCGTGGGGCGAGGTCGGTGCCGGTCGGCCGGCCGCGGGTGTGTCCGTGTTCACCGGGCCGGCCGTGGGCTCACTCGGCGTCGCCGCGGAAGCGGCTCACGCTGCCGGCCATCGCCAGCCATGCGCGGCCTTGCTCGGTGCGCTCGCGCAGCTGCGGTCGCGCCGCGGCCTCGAGCGAGCGCTGGCTGCGGGCCTGTTCGGCCAGCACCAGCGGATCCTGGAACTGGCCGTCGACCCGCAGTTCGAAGTGCAGATGCGGGCCGGTGGCCATGCCGGTGGCGCCGACGGCGCCGATCGACTGGCCGCGCTGCACCTTCTGTCCGGCCTTGACGCCGATCTGGCTCAGGTGCGCGTAGAGCGTGGTCTGGCGGCGGTCATGGCGGACCTCGACGACCTGTCCGTAGCCTCGTTGCTGGCCGGCGAACTCAATCACGCCATCGGCCACGCTCATCACCGGTGTGCCGGTCGGCGCGCCGTAGTCGACGCCGTTGTGGGCGCGCCAGTCCCGCAGCACGGGGTGCACCCGCATCTCGAAGCCGGAGGTCACGCGGGAGAAGGCCAGCGGGCTGGCGAGGAAGGTGTTGCGCAGGCCGCGGCCTTGTTCGTCGAGGTAGGCGCCTGCGTTGTCCGCGCTGTTGGCCGATCCCGGATGCCAGTAGGCCTGGTGGACGCGGCCGCGGTTGCGGAACTCGGCGGCCAGCACGCGGCCGGTGCCTTCATCCCAGGCGACCGGGCGGCCATCGGCCAGCAGGCCTTCATAGGCGACGCGGAAGCTGTCGCCGCGGCGCAGCTCGCGGTGGAAGTCGATGTCGTCGGAGAAGATCTCGATCAGCTGTCGGGCGATGGCGTCGGGCAGATTGGCCTCGTCGATCGCGGCCCAGATCGAGCCGCGCACGTCGCCACTGCCCAGGCGGGTGATGCGCTCCAGCTCGGCGGTTTCCACGCGAACCTCGGGCGCGGCCCCTTCGGTGGACGCCTGAACCCAGGTCAGCCGCCGGAACTGGTGTGTGCGCTGTTCCGGCTCGGCCGCCGGCAGGCGGGCGACCAAGGATTGCAGCCGGCCTTGCGCGTCGGCGGTGGCCTCGACCAGTCCGCCGGCGGAAGAGGCGGCCAGCAGCGTCGCCAGTCGCTCGTCCTGGCGCAGCAGGCGTGCGCTCTGGCCGTCGCTCACGCCCAGTCGGCGCATCAGCGCGTCGGCGGTGTCGCTGCGGCGCAGCGTGGTCTGGCGGTGCAGTTGCAGCACCTGCTGGTCGAGGGCCTCGATCTGTTGCTGCAGACCCGGGACCGCGACGCTCTGGCTGATCATCTGCTGGGCGACCGGCACCGAGGTGGCGGTCAGCGGCGCCACGCCGAAGGCGGTGACGGCGAACCCGCCCAGCAGGGCCAGTGCACCGGCGGCCAGCCGGCCCGGATGACGGTGCACGGCCGCGGCCATGCGCGACAGGGGGCGGCTCAGGGCCGGAGGCAGGACAGGCTCGGACGACAGCTCGGACTTCGACATCTCGACTACGCGACGGACATGCGGGGTGAAGCAGGATCCGCGGAGCGGCAGGGTCGCGGCGGTCGGCGCGCGGCCCGGCTCCAGAGCGACGCCCCCCGCAGGGAGTCACTCTGCGGCCGTGCGCCCTCCACATAGAATCGCGCACCGCCGCGGCGGCAACCGTCATGGAGCCGATCGGAGGCGATCGGTTCCGTCGGATGCCGCGGCCATCAGACTGGGCCGGCAGTATATCTGCCGCCCTCCGAGCCCCGGACCGGGCCGGCGCCACCGGGATGCAGGTCCCGCGAGGGCGCCGCGGCCGGCCTGTGCGCACCGCGCCTGCGTGCCGGTGCGTCCTCAACCGCCATCCGTCATGACCGCTTCCGACGTGGCCGCTCCGCCGGCCCCACACCCTGTCACCGACCGCGTGCGCGAGGCGCTCGCGATCAGCCTGCGCGGCTGTGACGAGCTGCTGCCCGAGGCCGACTGGCTGAAGAAGCTGGCCCGCAGCGAGGCCACCGGCACGCCGCTGCGCATCAAGCTGGGGCTGGATCCGACCGCGCCCGACATCCATTTCGGTCACACGGTGGTGCTCAACAAGATGCGCCAGCTGCAGGATCTGGGGCATCAGGTGATCTTCCTGATCGGCGACTTCACGACGCTGATCGGCGACCCGTCGGGCCGCAACACCACCCGCCCGCCGCTGACGGCCGAGCAGATCAAGGCCAACGCCGAGACCTACTACACCCAGGCGGCCAAGGTGCTGGATCCGGCCCGTACCGAGATCCGCTACAACAGCGAATGGTGCGACCCGCTGGGTGCCCGCGGCATGATCCAGCTGTCGGCCAGGTACACCGTGGCCCGGATGATGGAGCGCAATGACTTCCATCAGCGCTTCACCGCCGGCACCTCGATCAGCCTGCACGAGTTCCTGTACCCCCTGCTGCAGGGCTATGACTCGGTCGCGCTGAAGTCGGATCTGGAGCTCGGCGGCACCGACCAGAAGTTCAACCTGTTGATGGGCCGCCATCTGCAGGTCGAGTACGGTCAGGAGCCCCAGTGCGCGCTGACGATGCCGCTGCTCGAAGGACTGGACGGCGTCGAGAAGATGTCGAAGTCCAAGAACAACTACATCGGCATCACCGAGGACGCCAACAGCATGTTCTCCAAGGTGCTGTCGATCAGCGACACGCTGATGTGGCGCTGGTACGTGCTGCTGAGCTTCCGCTCGGAGGCGGAGATCGCGGCGCTGAAGGCCGAGGTCGAGGCCGGGCGCAATCCGAAGGACGCCAAGGTCATGCTGGCGCGCGAGCTGGTCACGCGCTTCCACAGCGCGGCGGCGGCCGATGCGGCCGAGGCCGACTTCAACAACCGTGCGCGCGGCGGCATTCCGGACGAGATCCCCGAGGTGACGCTGTCGGGCGCGCCGCTGGGCATCGGCGCGCTGCTGAAGTCCGCCGGCCTGGCGCCGTCGACCAGCGAGGCCAACCGCCTGCTGGATCAGGGCGGCGTGCGCATCGACGGGGCGGTGGTCAGCGACCGTGGCCTGAAGGTCGAGGCCGGCACGGTCGTGGTGCAGGTCGGCAAGCGCAAGTTCGCGCGGGTGACGCTGACGGCCTGAGCGCGCGCGGCCTGCGCCGGTCGATCGACCGGCGCAGGCCGCTCGGCCGCTCGGCCGCTCGTCCGTTCAGGCGGCCAGCTTGGCCACGGCCGCCGCCACGCGGGCGCCGAAGGCCTGGGCGGTGGCGAGGTCACCGGCGACCATCTCGTCGGTCGAGGCGTCGGCCGGCGTGGCCGTCAGCAGGCCGGCCGAGGCGCCGAGGTTGTTGACGTCGGCGCGGCTGGAGGCCTTGGCGTTGGACGGCATCATGCCCAGGCTGATCCAGAACATGCCGTGCTGGTTGGCCAGGGTCTGCAGATAGGCCAGGGTCGAGGCCTTGTCGCCGTTGAGCGAGGCGGAGTTGGTGAAGCCGGCCGCCAGCTTGTCCTGCCAGGCGCGGGTGAACCAGGCCTTGGACGAGGCGTCGGCGAACTTCTTGAACTGCCAGCTGACGCTGCCCATGTAGGTCGGCGAGCCGAAGACGATGGCCTTGGCCGCGTTCAGCGTGTCCCAGGCGCCGTCGGGCAGGTTGCCCTCGGCGTCGATGGCGATCAGCGTGGCGGAGGCACCCGCGCCGGCGGCCACGGCCTCGGCGACCTTCTGGGTGTGGCCGTAGCCGCTGTGGAAGACGATGGCGATGCTGGACATGGAGCGCTCCTGAGGTGAGGGATGAGGCCGGCCGCAGGCGGCCGGCATGCACCGCATTCTGGTGGGCGGCCCGGAGCGCCTGCGTCAGCCCGCTCGACGCCAGGATTCAAACGGCTTGAATGCCCGGGCCAGGGGCCGCGGGCGCGCCGCGGTCCTGATCGTCCTCGGCCAGGAAGCCGCCGCTCTGGCGCGCCCACAGCCGGGCATAGAGCCCGCCGGCGGCCAGCAGCTGCGCATGCGTGCCCTGCTCGACGATGCGGCCCTGGTCCATCACCACCAGCCGGTCCATCGCCGCGATGGTCGACAGGCGGTGGGCGACGGCGACCACGGTCTTGCCCTGCATCAGCTGGTCGAGGCTGGCCTGGATCGCGGCCTCGACCTCGCTGTCGAGCGCGCTGGTGGCCTCGTCGAGCAGCAGGATCGGCGCGTCCTTGAGCATCACGCGGGCGATCGCGATGCGTTGGCGCTGGCCGCCGGAGAGCTTGACGCCGCGCTCGCCGACATGGGCGTCGAAGCCGGTGCGGCCCTTGGGATCGCTGAGGGCCGCGATGAAGCCGTCGGCCTCGGCCCGGGTGGCGGCTGCGCGCAGCGCGTCCTCACCGGCATCGGGCCGGCCGTAGAGGATGTTGTCGCGCACCGAGCGGTGCAGCAGCGAGGTGTCCTGCGTGACCATGCCGACCTGCGCGCGCAGGCTGTCCTGGGTGACGTGGGCGATGTCCTGGCCGTCGACGGTGATGCGCCCGCCCTGCAGGTCGTGGAAGCGCAGCAGCAGGTTCAGCACCGTGCTCTTGCCGGCGCCCGAGCGGCCGACCAGGCCGATCTTCTCGCCGGCGCGGATGTCGAGCGAGAAGTCCTGCAGCAGCGGCGGCCGACCGACGGCCGCCGGATAGCCGAAGCGCAGCTGCTCGAAGCGGATCTCGCCGGCGCTCACGCGCAGCGGCCGGGCGTCGTCGGCATCGCGCACCTGCACCGGCTGGGCCAGCGTGCGGATGCCGTCCTGCACCGTGCCCACGTGCTCGAACAGCCCGGCCATCTCCCACATGATCCAGTGCGAGATGCCGTTCAGGCGCAGCGCCATCGCGGTGGCCGCGGCCACCGCGCCGGCCCCCACCTCGCCGTGCGACCACAGCCCCAGCGCGGTGCCGCAGATCGAGCCGATCAGCAGCATGCTCAGCAGGTGGATCGTCACTTCCAGCCAGCTGACCAGGCCCATCTGGCGGTGCACGGTGACCAGGAACTCCTGCATCGCGCCCTGCGCGTGCGCGGCCTCGCGCCGGTCGTGGGCGAACAGCTTGACGGTGGCGATGTTGGTGTACGCGTCGGTGACGCGGCCGGTCATCAGCGAGCGGGCGTCGGCCTGGGCCTGGGCGCTGCGCGCCAGCCGCGGCACGAAGAAGCGCAACGCGGTCGCGTACAGCGCGAGCCAGCCCAGCAGCGGCGCCAGCATCATCGGGTCGAAGCGCCCGACGATGGCCACCAGGGTCACGAAGTAGATGCCGATGAAGACCAGGATGTCGGCCAGCGTGAACCAGACGTCGCGCACGGCCAGCGCCGTCTGCATCACCTTGGTGGCGACGCGGCCGGCGAACTCGTCCTGGTAGAAGCCCAGGCTCTGGCCGAGCATGCGGCGGTGGAAGTTCCAGCGCAGGCGCATCGGCAGGTTGCCGGCCAGCGTCTGGTGCTTGATCAGCGTCTGCAGGCCGACCAGCGCCACGCTGCCGGCCAGCACCGCCATCACCATCAGCAGCCGGTCGCGCTCGCGTGCCCACAGCTCGGCCGGTGGCACGCGGGCCAGCCAGTCCACCAGATCGCCGAGCACGGCGAACAGCCAGGCCTCGAACACGCCGATGGTGGCCGTGCACAGCGTCATGCAGGCGATCCAGCGCCGGGCGCCGCGCACGGAGGCCCACATGAAGGGCCAGAAACCGGGTGGGGGCGTCGGGGCATCGCCCCCGGGAAACGGGTCCAGCAGTCGTTCGAAGCGGCGCAGCACGGTCGGGGCAGGCGCGTCGTGCAGGGCGCCGCGCCGGAGTGGACGAAGCCGTCGAGCGTAGCGGAAAGGTGTGACCCGCGGGCTGCTCCGGTCCGCCGCGCCGGCCGTCAGCGGCTGGCGGCGGCGCCCGGTGCCGAGGCCGGTGCAGCCGGACGGCCGAAGCCGTCCCGGCCGCCGCGCTCGTCGCGGTCGCCCCGGCGGTCATGGCGGTCATGGCCACGGCCGTCCCGGTCGCCGCGGGCGTCGCGGGCGCCGTCGCCGTGCGGGCGCAGCACCAGATCGGCCACGCGCTTCTGCTCGGCATTCAGCGCGGCATACAGCGCGTCGTGCGCCTTCTGGCGGGCGCTGCGGTCGGCCTCGGCCTGGGCGCGCCACTGGTCGCGCTCGGTGGCGCTCGGGCGCTCGCCCTTGGCCCGGCGCTCCTGCAGCGCCTTCATGCGGGCCTCGTGCTCGGTCTGCTGCTTGCGCAGCTGGCTCTCGTAGGCCGACCAGGCGCCTTCCTGGGCCGGCGTGATGCGCAGCGCGTACTTCAGCGTCGACAGACGCTCGGCCACCTGGGCGGCGGTGGGCGGCTGCATGCGGTCGGGGCCGCCGCGGCCATGGTCGGCCAGCGCGGGCAGGGCGGTGGACAGGGCGACGGCGGCGGTCAGGGCGGCAGCCAGGCGGGTCAGGGACGAGGTCGAGGACATGGGTGTTTCCTTCAGCGTTCAGGGGCCAGGGCGTCGGGATCCGGTGGGCCGGACCGTCTGCGCCATGGATGCCATTGCAGCGCCGCGCTGTAAGCCGGCTGTGTCATGCGGCGGCCGTTTTGTCGCGCCGCATGTCGGGCGCCGGCCGTGACATGCTGTGATACGTTGCCGCGGATGCGGTGCTCCCGCCGCCGCGCTCCAATCCCGACATGCCTGCCACGCCCGAACGCAGCGACCACGTGCTGATCGTCGATGACGATGCCGAGATCCGCCTGCTGCTGTCCCGCTACCTGGAGAAGAACGGTCTGCGCACCACCGCCGTGGCCGACGGCCGCGCGATGTGGCGCATGCTGGACGATGGCGCGCCCGACCTGATCGTGCTGGACCTGATGCTGCCCGGCGATGACGGGCTGACGCTGTGCCGCACCCTGCGCGTGCGCCACGACGACATCCCGGTGCTGATGCTGACCGCCCGCGGCGAGGACACCGACCGCATCATCGGCCTGGAGATGGGCGCCGACGACTATCTGGCCAAGCCCTTCAACCCGCGCGAGCTGCTGGCCCGCATCAAGGTGATCCTGCGCCGCACGCGCAGCCTGCCGCCCAATCTGCGGCCCCGCGACGAGGGCCGGCTGCGCTTCGGCGGCTGGACGCTGGACACGGTGGCGCGCCAGCTGGTGGCCGCCGACGGCACGGTCACGCCGATCGGTGGCGTCGAGTACAAGCTGCTGCACGTCTTCGTCACCCATCCCAACCGCGTGCTCAGCCGCGACCAGCTGCTGGACCTGACGCAGGGACGTGAGGCCGACCCGCTGGACCGCAGCATCGACGTGCAGGTCAGCCGGCTGCGCCAGCGCCTGGGCGACGACCCGCGGGACCCGACGCTGATCCGCACCGTGCGTGGTGAGGGTTATGTGCTGACGGTCGCGGTCGACACCGTCGAGCCGTCCGGCGGCGGCGCGGACCGTCCGGCCAGCGCATGACCGCGCTCTGGCGGCGGCTGCGGCCCGACACGCTGTTCGGCCGCCTGATCGGCGTGCTGGTCGGTGGCCTGATGCTGGCCCAGTTGCTGAGCGCCGCCATCAACGTGGCCGAGCGCGACCAGCTGCTCAACCGCGGCTACGGCCTGCCGGCGGCCCAGCGCATCGCCGATGTGGTCGTGCTGCTCGACGACCTGCCGGCGGCCGAGCGCGAGCGGGTGGCCGCCGTGTTCCAGGTGCCGCCGCTGGTGCTGTCCTTGCACGAGGCGCCCGATCTGCCGGCGCAGCTGCCGCAGGACCGGCGCGCGCGCCTGTTCGCCGAGCGGCTGCAGGCCGCGCTCGGGGCCGGGCGCGCCTTGCGCATCGCCCCCCGGCCCGATGTCGAGCCCGCACACGCCGGCGAGCGTCGGCGCCGGCTCTGGCGGCAGGAGTCCGGCGGTGAGGCCGGACGTCGCGCGCTGGAGCCGATGGGGGCGGAGTCTGAGGACGCCGCGCTCCGGCGTGCGGCCGCCTGGGCTTCCGCGGCGGATGCGGCTGCGGCCGACGGTGCCCGCGCGCCGCGCCCGCCGCGGGCCGGCCGGGGCGACGCGCGCGGCGGGCCGATCTGGCGCACCGAGGTGCGGCTGGCCGACGGCCGCTGGGCCCGCTTCGACGCCGCCCTGCCGGCACCGCCCGAGCGCCTGCCCTGGACCCTGGTCGCGCAATGGGCGGTGCTGCTGGCGAGCGTGCTGCTGCTGGCCTGGCTGGCCGTGCGCTGGGTGGTGCGGCCGCTGAACCTGCTGTCGCAGGCGGCGCAGTCGCTGGGCGAGGATCTGGCGCGCGCGCCGCTCGACGAGCGTGGCCCGCGCGAGGTCCGCCAGGCCGCCCAGGCCTTCAACGCGATGCAGCGCCGCCTGGCCGGCTTCATCGACGAGCGCACGCGCATGCTGGCCGCGCTCTCGCACGATCTGAAGACGCCGTTGACCCGCATGCGCCTGCGGGCCGAGCTGCTGGACGACGACGAGGCGCGCGAGCGCTTCGAGCGCGATCTGCAGGAGATGGAGGCCATGGTCGGCGAGACCCTGGCCTTTCTGCGCGGGCTCGGGGGCCATGAGCCGCGCGCGCCGGTCGATCTGCTGGCGCTGGGCCGCACGCTGGCGGCCGACCAGGCCGCGCTGGGCCGCACGGTGACGCTGGATGGCGCGCCGGCCGCGCCCTGCGTCGGCGTGGCCTCGCTGCTCAAGCGCCTGCTGGGCAATCTGCTGGACAACGCGGCGCTGCATGGCGGCGGCGGCCCGGTCACGCTGCGCTTCGAGGAGCGGCCGGGCGTGCTGCGGGTCTCGGTCCTCGATGCGGGACCCGGCCTGCCGCCGGCCGAACTGGAGCGGGTGTTCGAGCCCTACCGCCGGCTCGAGGCCTCGCGCAGCCGCGCGACCGGCGGCACCGGGCTGGGGCTGTCGATCGCCCGCAGCATCGCGCAGCGCCATGGCGCGACGCTGAGCCTGCACAACCGGGCCGAGGGCGGGTTGGAGGCGCGGCTGGACCTGCCGCGCTGATGGATGGCGCGAGCACGGCGCGAGGCGGGGCCGCATGGGGCGTCGGCGGCGCGCACCGGCGCGCGCGGCAACCGCGGGACTGACGCCTGGCGCGGCCTGCGGCACCATCGCGGCCATGAACCCTTCCGACAGACCTGTACCGGCCCCGGCCCCGGCCGCATCCGGCGCGCACCTCCCGCCCTGCGCCGCGCCAGGACCGCGAGCCGGCGCCTCCCCCGCGGACACCACTGCGGACACCCCCACGAACACCCCCGCCGCCGGCCCCGCATCGTCCCCCCCGCGCCTGCCGCACGACGTCTGGCTGGGCATCGTCCGTCAGACGCCACTGGTCTCGGTCGATCTGGTCTGCGAGGACCCGCAGGGCCGCGTGCTGCTGGGCTGGCGCGAGAACCGGCCCGCCCGCCACAGCTGGTTCGTGCCCGGTGGCGCGATCCGCAAGGACGAGCGCGTGGCCCAGGCCCTGGCCCGTGTGCTGCGCGACGAGCTGGGCCTGGCGGTGATGCCCGGGACGCTGCCGCCGCTGGAGAGCCTGGGCACCTGGCAGCACCTCTATCCCGATGACAACTTCGCCGACGAGCCCGGCACCTCGACGCATTATGTGGTGCTCGCCTGGCGGCTGCGGCTGGATGCCGCCCAGGCGGCCTCGCTGCGGCCTGATGCGCAACATGAGCGGCTGCGCTGGTTCAGCCGCGAGGCGCTGCGGGCCGACATGCAGGTGCACGCGAACACCCGGGCCTACTTCGATCCTGAGGTGACGGCCACCCGCCTGCTGCCCTGAGGCCGTGGTGCCGCCCGGCGGCCACGCCGTGGCTCAGTGCCCGCCCGGCCGGTGCAGGAAGTCGGTGTGCGGCGGCCGGCCCGGCAGGTGCAGCGTGGCTGTCGGCGGCGCGCGCTCGGCCAGCAGCCGGCCGCCGCGCCAGACCTTCAGCCGCGCCGCGCGCAGGCGGATCGCCTCGATCGGATCGCGGGCGTGCAGCAGCACGAAGTCGGCGCGGGCGCCGGGCGCCAGGCCGTAGCCGTCCAGTCCCAGCAGCGCGGCCGGCGTCGTGGTCACCGCGTCGAAGCACTGGCGCATCGCCGCCTGACCCGTCATCTGCGCGACGTGCAGGCCCATGGCCGCCACCTCCAGCAGGTCGCCCGAGCCCAGGCCGTACCAGGGGTCCATCACGCAGTCCTGGCCGAAGGCCACCGGCACGCCGGCGGCCAGCAGTTCGGGCACCCGGGTCATGCCGCGGCGCTTCGGGTAGCTGTCGTGCCGGCCCTGCAGCGTGATGTTGATCAGCGGGTTGGCGACGATGCCCACGCCGGCCTCGCGGATCAGCGGCAGCAGCTTGCTGACGTAGTAGTTGTCCATCGAGTGCATGCTGGTGACGTGCGAGCCGACGACGCGGCCCTGCAGCCCCAGGCGCTGTGCCTCGCAGGCCAGCGTCTCGATGTGGCGCGAGTGCGGGTCGTCGCTCTCGTCGCAGTGCATGTCCACGCGCAGGCCGTGCTCGGCGGCCAGC
The DNA here is from genome assembly GCF_038066575.1 of Pseudaquabacterium rugosum. NCBI lineage: Bacteria > Pseudomonadati > Pseudomonadota > Betaproteobacteria > Burkholderiales > Sphaerotilaceae > Pseudaquabacterium > Pseudaquabacterium rugosum. The sequence continues at coordinate 99,395 of NZ_JBBUTF010000001.1, forward strand.
GTGCACAGCTGCTTCACGCTCTCGGTGCCCTGCTCGGCCGTCCGCTCGAAGTGCGGGATGCCGCCCACCACCTCGACGCCACGGTCCAGCGCCCGCACCAGGTTGGCCAGTGCGGTCGGGCTGCGCAGCACGCCGTCCTGCGGAAAGGCCACCAGCTGCAGGTCGATGTACGGGGCCACGCGCCGCTGGACCTCCAGCAGCGCGTCCACCGCCAGCAGGCGGTCGTCGCAGACATCGACATGGCTGCGGATGGCCCCCAGGCCCTGGGCCACGGCCCAGTCGCAATAGGCCAGCGCGCGATCGACCAGCGCCTGCTGCGTCAGCAGCGGCTTGAGCTCGCCCCACAGCGCGATGCCCTCCAGCAGCGTGCCGCTGGCGTTCACGCGCGGCAGGCCGTAGCTCAGCGTCGCGTCCATGTGGAAATGGGCATCGACGAAGGGCGGGCTCAGCAGCAGGCCACCGGCGTCCACCACCTCGGCGGCCGGGGCCGTCGTGGGCGTCAGGCCGGGGGCGATGTCGATGATGCGGCCGTCGCGCACGGCGACGCCGCAGTCCTGGCGGCCGTCGGGCAGGGCGGCGTGGGTGATCAGCAGATCGAGCATGACGGGCTCCTTGCAAGGCGTGGGCCGGCACTGCCGTGGTGCGGGCTGGGCCTCGCCATCATCCCGTGTCCGGCGGCGCGGACATGAAAAAGCCCGCTCAGCGCGGGCTGGCGGGCGTGTCGGGAGCCTGGGCCTGGGGCGCCACATCGGGCGCGCAGCCAGGCCGGCCAGGCTCAGCGGCGGAACAGGCCCAGGCGCTGCGCCTCCAGCGCGGCCTCGGCGCGCGAGCTCACGTTGAGCTTGCGGTAGATCTGCTTGACGTAGTCGGCGATGGTGTGGCGGGACAGGCCCAGCTGCACGCCGATCTCGGGCAGGGTGAAGCCCTTGGCCACGCGCAGCAGCACCTCGCTCTCGCGTTCGGTCAGCTGCACGTCGGGCATCAGGTTGGCCTGCGGCTTGGCCTGTTCGGCGAAGTAGCGGATGACCTTGCGCGCGATCGACGGCGACAGCGGCGGCTCGCCCTGGCTGATGCGCTGCAGCTGCTCGGTGATCAGCTCGCGCGACTGCTCCTTCAGGATGTAGCCGTAGGCGCCGGCCTGCAGGGCCGGGAACAGGTGCTCGTCATCGTCGTGGATCGAGACCACCACGCTCTGGGCGTCGGGCTGCAGATCGCGCAGGCGGGCCACCACGTCGGTGCCGCTGCCGTCGGGCAGGCCGAGGTCGATCAGGCAGAGGTCGAAGCGGGCGCTCTGCACCTGCAGCAGCGCGTCCTGGACGCGCGAGCACTCGGTCAGGCGCGCGGTCGGGAAGACCTGCAGCACGAGGCTCTTCAACCAGGCCCGGATCTCGGGCAGGTCTTCCAGCAGCAGGATGTTGTTCATGATCATGTGCGGTGCAGCAGTCAGCGACGCGGGTGTCGGAATGTATCAGCGCCTTACGTCGGTGTGACGTGGCGTTCGAGGGGAATGGTCAGGCGGATGACGGTGCCATAACCCCGTCCCGACTCGACCAAGCATTGGCCTGACAATTGTTTGGCGCGACTCTTCATCGACGCCATCCCGTGACCCTTGTCCAGGCGCCCCTCCAGTTCGGTGGGTATGCCGTGGCCGTTGTCCTGGATCACGAGCTGGAAATCGCCCTCGGCGATCGTCGTGCGCACGGTGCACATCGAGGCCCCGCTGTGCTTGATCACGTTGGACACCGACTCGCGCAGGATGCGCGTGGTCTGCACGAAGGCGCGGGCCGACAGCGTCTGCGGCGTCTCCTCGTCCGAGGGGGCGGTCCACTCGCCCTGCACGCCGGCCTGGCTCAGGCGCGAGACCACCTCGGCGCGCCAGTCGCCCAGCGCGTCGGACAGGCGGATCGGCTTGCCGGTCAGCCCGCGCACCGACAGTCGCATCTCCTCCAGCGCCTCGCGCGCCAGCGAGCTGATGCGGTCGTTGTCGCTGGTGTGGACGATGGTCAGCAGCTTGGCGCCGAGGTCGTCGTGCAGGTCGGCGGCGATGCGCTTGCGCTCCTTCTCGGTGACCTTCTCGACCTTGAGCTCGGCCAGCTGGGCGAAGTTGCGCTCGATCTGGGCGGTGGCCTCGCGGATGCGTTGTTCGAGCTCGCCGCGGTTTTCCTCGGCACTCTGGAAAGCCTGGCCGAACTCCTTGACCAGCATCAGACCCAGCAACAGGTACAGCGTGGGCGGCAGCAACTGGGCCAGATGACCGATGCGCGGATCCAGCGGCAGGGCGCCGGCCAGCATGTCCAGCGTCATCGCGCCGGCCACCAGCAGCAGCAGGGCCGTCATGCCCCAGCGCCAGCGGCCCTGCTGGCGATGCAGATGGGCCAGGTGATGGCCGCCGGCCAGCAGCGCGCCGCTGGTCAACAGGCCCTGCCAGACGAGGCCGGTGACATGCCGCATCGCGGGCGGCACCAGCGCGACCGACAGCGGCATCAGCACGCAGACGGCGATCAGCGCGGCGGTCACGCGTGGCAGGCGCAGCCCGCCCAGGCGCAGCAGGAACTGCACGCCGGCCGCCGCGGCCAGGGCCAGCAGGCCGCTGGCGAGGGTGTCGCCGAGCCAGGGCGTGGCGTCCGGCAAGGCTTCCCAGGGCCGGCTCAGCAGCCCGGCCCAGGCCAGCATCAGTCCGCCGAAATAGAACAACTCGCTCTGTGCGCGGTGGAATCCGCCCAGCAGCAGCGTGAACCCCCCCATCAACAGCAGCGAGCCGGCCAGGATCTGCGGCAGCCGCACCGCCAGCCACAGCCGGCGCTCATGGTCGGTCTGCAGGCGGGCGTGGTCGCCGAAGCGCACCGCGCCGAGGGCGCCGGCCCGCTCCCGGGCGGTGGTCTCGGCCAGCGGCAGACCGTGCACCTGCAGCTGCAGGGTGTTCTGGCCGGCCTTGAGCAGTGCGGCCGGCACGTCGATCAGGCGCGGCTCATGGCAGCGGCGGGGTTCGCCGGCTTCGTGCAGGGCGAGCAGCTGCCCGTTGACGGTGACGCGGCGCAGGCTGCAGGCCCGTTCGATCAGCAGGGCCTGCGGGCGTTGCGGGAGGTCTCGCAGCTGCAGGGTGAGCTGGTAGACGAGGGGGCCGCCGAGCCCGGGCCGGCTCTCGGACCATTCGTCGGGCAGCGGCACGCGGCGCGACAGGCTCCAGTCGTCGCGCTCGGCCTGGGCCAGCGGCAGCACCAGGGCCTCCGTCCACTCGTGGGTCTGGGCCCGTGCCGGCAGGCTCAGTCCGCCAGCGCACACCAGCAGCAGCCAGACGAGCAGGATGCGCCAGGGCATCAGCGGGCCGCGCAGCACGCGGGCTGCCGCCGCGTGGCCGGAACACCGGTACGGCAAATGGATCCTCTGCATGGCGCCGGATTGTGCGTGAGCCGCACCGGCGCGGATCGGTGGAGAATGCGCACCCTTGCGCGCGGGCTCCCCCCGGCATCGGGGGCTGCGGCCCCACAGCACCATGATTCTTCGTCACCGTTTCGAGCCGCTGGACAACCAGCGCCTGGCCCATCTGTGCGGCCCCCTGGACGAGCACCTGCGCCGTGTCGAACACGCGCTGGCCGTGCGCCTGATCCGCCGCGGGGCGCTGTTCACCGCCGAAGGCGAGCGCGGCGCCACCGAACGCGCGCTGGCCGTGCTCGCCAGCCTCTACGAACGGGCGCAACGGCCGATCGCGCCCGAGGTGCTGCAACTGGCCCTGGTCGAGGCCGAGGCGCTGGCGCACCCGCCCGACGCCGCGTCCACGGCGCGGACGGGCAGTGGGGCGCCGGCGCTCAACGTCCAGGTGCCCGGCGCCGAGGACATCGTGCTGCACACCCGGCGCGCCGACCTGCGCGGGCGCACCCCCAACCAGGTCCGTTACCTGCAGCGCATCCTGGGCCATGACATCACCTTCGGCGTCGGCCCGGCCGGCACCGGCAAGACCTTCCTCGCCGTGGCCTGCGCGGTCGACGCGCTGGAGCGCGCCGGCGTGCAGCGCATCGTGCTGACCCGCCCGGCGGTCGAGGCCGGCGAGCGCCTGGGCTTCCTGCCCGGCGATCTGGCGCAGAAGGTCGACCCCTATCTGCGGCCGCTCTACGACGCGCTCTACGACCTGATGGGCTTCGACCGCGTGCAGGCCGCCTTCGAGAAGGGGCTGCTGGAGATCGCGCCGCTGGCCTTCATGCGCGGACGCACGCTCAACCACGCCTTCGTCATCCTCGACGAGGCGCAGAACACCACGCCGGAACAGATGAAGATGTTCCTCACCCGCATCGGCTTCGGCAGCCGCGCGGTGATCACCGGCGACACCAGCCAGATCGACCTGCCGCGCGGCCACACCAGCGGGCTGGTCGATGCGCTGCAGGTGCTCGACGGCGTGCGCGGCATCGCCGTGCAGCGCTTCACCTCGGTCGATGTGGTGCGCCATCCGCTGGTGGCGCGCATCGTCGAGGCCTATGACGCGGCGCGGCCGGCGCGCCACACCCGTCCCGATCAGGAGTGACCATGGCCCGACCCGAGCTGACCCTCTCGCTGCAGTTCGCCGATGCCCGGCACAAGGCGCTGCTGCCGCGCCACAAGGTCCAGCGCTGGCTGCGCGCCGCGCTCGAGGCGCCGGGCGAGCTGACCGTGCGCATCGTCGACGACGAGGAAGGCCGCGCCCTGAACGCCGAGTTCCGCGGCAAGGACTACGCGACCAACGTGCTGACCTTCGACTACAGCCACGAGCCGGTGGTGATGGCCGATCTGGTGCTGGCCGCCGGCGTGGTCGAGCGCGAGGCGGCCGAACTGGGCATCACGGTGGCCGACCACTACGCGCACCTGCTGGTCCACGGCGCACTGCACGCCCAGGGCTGGGACCACGAGGACGACGAGGAGGCCGAGGCGATGGAGGCGTGCGAGACCGCGATCCTGCTCGGCCTCGGTCTGCACGACCCCTACGCCGGCGCGCGCGCGGACTGAGCCGTCCGGCGGCGCGCGCCCGCCGGGGCCGGATCGGCGGCCTCGGCGCTCAGCGCCGCGGTGATCCCAGGTAGCGCTTGCGCCAGAAGTAGCCGCCCAGGCCGACGGCGATCACGACCATCATCAGCAGCGCGATCCAGGCGCCGATGCTGGCGTGGATCAGCGGCAGATCGTCGAAGTTCATGCCGAAGAAGCCGGTGATCAGGTTCAGCGGCAGGAAGACGGCGGTCAGCACCGTCAGCGTGCGCATGATGTCGTTGGTGCGGTGGCCGAGCGCCGAGAAGTGCATCTGCACCGCCGCCTCGGCCGAGGCCTCCAGCCGGCGCACATGGCCCAGCACCCGCTCGATGTGTTCCAGCACGTCGCGCGAGCGCACCCGCAGCAGCTCGCGTTCGCGGCGCGGCATCGCGTCGTCGTCGTCCGGCCAGTCGTCGAGGGCGTCGATCCATTCCTGCACGGCGGCGCGCTGGTCCTCGCAGATGTCCTCCAGCTGGTGCAGCGTGTTGCGGCTGTCCAGCAGGATCTGCCAGTCGCTGAAATGGCTCTTGGGGTCGAGCAGCTGCTGCTGCAGATAGCCCAGCTGTCGCGTCAGCAGCCGCCGCAGGTCGAGGTAGCTGTCGACCATGTGGTTGACCATGCGCAGCATCAGGTCGGCCGGATTGGCCGGCAGCCGGGCGCTGCCGCGGCCGTCGGCTGAACTGGCCATCGTCGACAGGCGCTGGGCGAAGTGGTCGAGCACGGCGCAGTCGGCCGGATGGACCGTCAGCAGCACGCGGTCGAAGACGGCGAAACCCACCGGGCTGGTGTCGATCGCCGACAGGGCCCGTCGGGCCGAGGCCGTCGTGCCGTGCTCCTCATCGACGAACAGCGACGCGCTGCCCGGCGCCGCGGCCAGACGACGGAACACCAGCAGGTCGTACCAGCTGGTGTAGTCGAAGTGGCTGGGCAGCTGGTTGTTCAGCAGGTCGCTGACGTGCAGGTCGACCAGCGGGCCGACGGCCAGCCGCTGCAGCAGCATCTGCAGGCTCGGCGCCTTGAGCTCGAACTCACGCCGGGTGCAGCCGATCCACAGGAAGCCCTGCGCGGGCAGGGCCTCCGGCAGGACCTCCGGCAGCGCGTCGAAGTGGTCGCCGTGGATGTGGAACAGCCGCATCGCGAGGGGGCGCGAGCCGTTCAGCCCTGGCGACGCAGCAGCCGGGCGGCGTCGAGCGCGAAGTAGCTCAGCACGCCGTCGGCGCCGGCGCGCTTGAAGGCCAGCAGGCTCTCCATCATCACCGCGTCGTGGTCCAGCCAGCCGTTGGCGGCGGCGGCCTTGAGCATCGCGTACTCGCCGCTGACCTGGTAGGCGAAGGTCGGCACGTGGAAGGCGTCCTTCACGCGGCGCACGATGTCGAGATACGGCATGCCGGGCTTGACCATCACCATGTCGGCGCCCTCGGCGATGTCCAGCTGCACCTCGCGCAGCGCCTCGTCGCTGTTGCCCGGGTCCATCTGGTAGACCTTCTTGTCGGCCTTGCCCAGGTTGCCGGCCGAGCCCACCGCGTCCCGGAAGGGGCCGTAGAACGCGCTGGCGTACTTGGCGGCGTAGGACATGATGCGGGTGTGGACGTGGCCGGCGCCTTCCAGCGCCTGGCGGATGGCGCCGATGCGCCCGTCCATCATGTCGCTGGGCGCGACGATGTCGACGCCGGCGGCGGCCTGGTTCAGCGCCTGGCGCACCAGCATCTCGACGGTGGGGTCGTTCAGGATGTAGCCGCTGTCATCGAGCAGGCCGTCCTGGCCGTGGCTGGTGTAGGGGTCGAGCGCGACGTCGGTGATCACGCCCAGTTGCGGGAAGCGGTCCTTCAAGGCGCGCACGGTGCGCGGCACCAGGCCCTCGGGGTTGCAGGCCTCGCGGCCGTCGGGCGTCTTCAGCGCCTGGTCGATGACCGGAAACAGCGCGAGCGCCGGCACGCCCAGCTCGACCGCCTGTTCGGCCAGCGGCAACAGCCGGTCGATCGACAGGCGCTGCACGCCGGGCATGCTGGCCACGTCCTGTGCGATGGCCTGTCCGTCGAGGACGAAGACCGGCAGGATCAGGTCCGACGGATGCAAGCGGTGCTCGCGCACCAGATCGCGGCTGAAGGCGTCACGGCGCAGGCGGCGCGGACGGCTGGCAGGAAAGGCGGGCAGGGCAGGCAGGCTCATGGCCGCCGATTGTCGGCCAGGTCATGGTCCGGGCGCCGGACCGGACACGAGGCTCCGGTGGATCGAGTCTGTCCCGTCCCGGCTCTCCCGGCGGCGTCGGGCGTGACATCCGGCGCGATCCATCCCCCCAGTTCTTGGTCCGGCTGCGGGACAACACCGAGCGCGCAGACTGGTAACAGATCGTGGATATGCTAATATTGACATCGGGTTGTCGTCCTCTGGGACGGTGGCCCCCTGCTTTTCCTCCCTGAGCAGGTGCCTCGACGCGTGACCGCGAGAAGGCTTCCAACCCCAGCCCTGCGGCTGGGGTTTTTTTTCGGCCCTGCAGATCGACGCCCAGGGTGTCCGGCCGGCCCCGGCGGTCTGCGCCGCCTGCGACCGGATAATGCCGGCATGACATCCGGCTACCTCTGGCTGAAGGCCATCCACCTCGTGTTCGTCGCGAGCTGGTTCGCGGCCCTGTTCTATCTGCCCCGCATCTTCGTCAATCTGGCGACGGTGCCCGCCGACAGCCACGCCGAGCGTGAGCGCCTGCTGCTGATGGGCCGCAAGCTCTACCGGTTCGGCAACCTGCTGATGCTCATCGGGCTGGCGCTCGGGCTGTGGCTCTGGCTGGGCTGGGGGGCGGGCCGTTTCGCCGGCACCGGCTGGCTGCACGCCAAGCTGCTGTTGGTGGTCGGCGCGATCGGCTACCAGCACGTCTGCCGAGCCCATCTGCGCCGCTTCGAGCGGCTGGAGAACACGCGCACCCATCGCTGGTTCCGCGTCTTCAACGAGGTGACGGTGCTGCTGTTCGCCGCCATCGTCATCCTGGCGGTGGTCAAGCCGTTCTGAGCACCGGCCGACCCCGGAACGCTCCACGGTCCAAGGCGCTCGACATGTCCGTGCCGCCGTCGGATGCGCCGCGGCCTGCACGCAGCACCGCCGGGATGCTGGCCTGGGTGTGGGCTGGCGTGATCGTCTATGCCAGCCTGTTCCCGTTCGAGGGCTGGCGCTGGCCGCCGGGCGTCGCGCCCGGTGATCTGCTGCGCCTGCCCTGGCCGCGCTACTTCATCCCCTTCGACATCGTCAGCAACCTGGCGGGCTATGCCCCGCTAGGTCTGTTGATCACCCTGGCGGGTCTGCGCCGCGGCGCGTCCTGGCGCCGCGCACTGGTTCCGGGGCTGCTGGCCGGCGCCCTGCTGTCGGGCGGGCTCGAACTGATCCAGCATCTGCTGCCCGGGCGGGTGCCTTCGTCGCTGGACTGGTTGCTGAACGCGGCCGGTGCCCTGCTGGGGGCCGTGCTGGCCGGGGTGGCGGCGCGCGGGGGCGGACTGCGCGCCTGGGACCGCTGGCGCAACCGCTGGGTGTTGCGCGGCCACGGCGGCGCACTGGCCTTGCTGGCCTTGTGGCCGGTGGCGCTGGTCTATCCGCCGCCCAGCCCCTTCGGCCTCGGCCGGATCGGCCCGGCGCTGCAGCGCGGCATGGTCTGGGCGCTGGAGGACGTGCCCTGGGCCCGCCCGGTGCTCGATGCGCTGACCACCCCCATGCCGGCCGCGCTGGCCTGGCCCGGCCCGGTCGGTGCGACCGTGCTGTGCGCCGGGCTGCTGGCGCCCTGTCTGCTGGCCTGTGCCGCCTCCACGCCCGGCCGTCGCCGCGGGGTGCTGCTGTGCGGCATCGTGCTGGCCGGCGTGGCGGCCAGCACCTTGTCGTCGGTCATCAACTACGGTCCGGCCCATCCCTGGGCCTGGGCAGCGCCCGGCGATGGGCACGGGCTGATGCTGGTCATCGCGCTGTTGCTGCCCTTGGCCTGGTTGCCGTCCCGCCTGGCCGGGCTCGCTGGCCTGGCCTGTCTGCTGGTGCTGGTGCTGGCGGTGCACGCGCTGCCGCTGGATCCCTACGGGGCGCTCAACGAGCAGAGCTGGGAGCAGGGCCGCTTCATCCGCTTCCATGGCCTCACCCCCTGGCTGGCCTGGCTCTGGCCGTACGGGGCCATGGCGTGGCTGAGCGCCCGCCTCGCCCGACCCTGATCCCTACAATCCGGAAGGATGACCCGCCAGCCGCCGGTCGCGTGCGGCTTCCGCGCGCCGGCCGGTCGGCCGTCTCCGCCACCTCCGTCCAGGGCCGCCGTGAGCTACTACCGTCACCACATCTTCTTCTGCCTGAATGACCGCCCCAATGGCGAGGCCTGCTGCGCACGTCAGGGCGCCCAACAGGCGTTCGACCACTGCAAGTCCCGCGTCAAGGCCGAAGGCCTGGCCGGGCCGGGGGGCGTGCGTGTCAACAAGGCGGGTTGTCTGGACCGCTGCGCCGGCGCACCGGTGGCCGTCGTCTATCCCGAGGGCACCTGGTACACCTTCGTCGACCCGGCGGACATCGACGAGATCGTCGAGTCGCATCTCAAGCAGGGCCAGCCGGTCGAGCGCCTGTTGCTGGCGGCCGATGTCGGCCGCTGAGCGGGTGTCCGCCCGATGAACCGCGAGACCCGTCGCCTGATCGTCGCCGGCCCGGCCGGCGACCTGGAGTGCGCGATCGACGAGCCTGCCGAGGGTGCGTCGTCGCGTGGCGTGGCCGTCGTGTGTCACCCCCATCCGCTGCACGGCGGCACGATGGACAACAAGGTCGTCCAGACCCTGGTCCGGGCTTTCGTGCAGCTGGGCTACCGCTGCGTGCGTTTCAACGTGCGCGGCGTCGGTGCCTCGGCCGGCGCCTGGGACGAGGGTCGTGGCGAGACGGACGACTGTCTGGCCGTCGTCGCCGACCAGCGCCTGCCGGATCAGGCCCTGGTGCTGGCCGGCTTCTCGTTCGGGGCCTTCGTCGCGGCGCAGGCTGCGCAGCGCCTGCGCGAGGCCGGCGCACCGGCCGAACGTCTGGCCTTGGTCGGTCCGGCCACCAGCCGCTTCCCGGTGCCGCCGGTGCCGGAGGACACGCTGGTCATCCATGGTGAGGCCGACGAGGTGGTGCCGCTGCAGGCCACGCTGGACTGGGCGCGTCCGCAGCAGTTGCCGGTCGTCGTCATGCCGGGCGTCGGGCATTTCTTCCACGGTCAGCTGACCACGCTGAAGGCCCAGCTGCTGCGCGGCTGGCACTGAGCGCACCGCGATCCTGGCGGCCCTGGCCGTCTGTCGCCATCGTCGATACGGAACCTCGCCCGTCCGTGTCGGATCGTTGCAGTTCCTCTTCATCCCGAGGCCGCTCCGGTGGCCTCTCCGTCTGTTCCTCCGATGAACCTTTTCCCGTCGAGCCGCCGTGTGGTGGCCCTGTTCTGTCTGACCGTGGCCGCACTCGGCGCCGTGCTGCCTGCGCGTGCGCAGACGCCTCAGCCGCCCGAGATCCTGGCGCGTCAGTACTTCCTGATCGATCTGGGGGCCAACCAGGTGCTGGCCGAGCGGCAGGCCGACGTGCGGGCGGAGCCGGCTTCGTTGACCAAGCTGATGACGGCCTGGCTGGTGTTCGACGCGCTGCGGGCGCGCAAGCTGGCGCTGGATCAGCCGGTGGCCGTCTCCGAGCGGGCCTGGGCCGAGCGCAAGGGCGGCGGCTCGCTGATGTTCATCGAGCCCAAGATGCGGCCGACCGTCGATGAACTGCTGCACGGCATGATCGTCGTCTCGGGCAACGATGCCTCGATCGCCCTGGCCGAGGCGGTCGGCGGCAGCGTCGAGCAGTTCGTCGCGATGATGAACCGGCAGGCCCAGGCCTGGGGCCTGAAGAACACGCAGTTCCGCAATCCGACCGGGCTGACGGCCGACGGCCACTATGCGAGTGCACGCGACATCGCGACCATCGCCGCCCGTGTGGCGCTGGACTTCCCCCAGGAGTACACGCGCTACTACAGCCAGCGCCAGTACACCTACAACAAGATCCGGCAGGACAACCGCAACATGCTGCTCGGCCGGGATCCGTCGGTCGATGGCATGAAGACCGGGCACACGGCCGCCGCCGGCTACTGCCTGGTGGCCAGCGCGCAGCGCGACACACCGTCCGGCAAGCGGCGGCTGCTCAGCGTGGTCCTGGGCACGGCGGGCACCGAAGCGCGGGCCACCGAGAGCGCCAAGCTGCTGAACTGGGGCTGGACGGCCTGGGACGCGGTGCGCGTCGTGCAGGCCGGCAAGCCGCTCGCGACGGTGCCGGTCTGGAAGGGCGCGGTCGACCAGGTCGGCCTCGGCCTGTCGCGCGACGTGGTCATCGCCGTGCCGGCGGGCACCGCCGCCCAGCTGCGCACCACGCTGGACCGGCCGGATCCGTTGCTCGCTCCGTTGAGCGCGGGCCAGACCGTCGGCCAGATCAAGGTCCAGCTGGGAGACGCCGCGCCGCTGGCCGTGCTGCCGCTGCAGTCGCTGCAGACCGTGCCGCAGGCCGGCTGGTTCGGTCGTCTGTGGGACGCCCTGCGCCTGTGGATCAAGTGATCGGTCGGATCTGAGCGCGGGCGGACCCCATGTCCTGCCCGGGCTTGCCCGATCGCCGACAATTCCTGCCCGCATTCCCGCCCGAGCTTCCGACCGCCATGGCCGACATCCCGCCCGAACAGTCGCTGATCACCTATCCCTGCGCCTTCCCGATCAAGGTGATGGGCGCGCATGTCGAGGGCTACGTGGACGCCATCGTCGCCACCGTGCGGCAGTTCGACCCCGGCTTCGATGTCGGCACCGTCGAGCACCGTCCCAGCAGCAGCGGCAAGTACCTGGGACTGACGGTGACCGTCAACGTGGTCAGCCGCGAGCAGCTCGACGAGATCTACCGCACGCTGTCCAGCCATCCGATGGTCAAGATCGTGCTCTGACGGGCGCTTGACCCATGCGCATCCTGAACCTGGGGCGTCGCCCCTACGCCGAGACGGTGGAGGCGATGCGGGCCTGGACCGAGGCCCGCGACACCCACACCGAAGACGAGCTCTGGCTGGTCGAGCACGATCCGGTCTACACGCAGGGCCTGGCCGGCAAGGCCGAGCACCTGCTGGCGCCGGGCGGCGTGCCGGTGGTGCAGACCAATCGCGGCGGCCAGGTCACCTATCACGGGCCCGGCCAGGTGGTGGCCTATCCGCTGGTCGATCTCCGGCGTCACGGCATCTACGTCAAGGAGTTCGTCTACCGGCTGGAGCACGCGGTGCTCAAGGTGCTGGAGTCCTACGGCGTGACCGGCCATCGCGTCGCGGGCGCGCCCGGCATCTATGTCCGGCTGGCCGATCCGGGGGCACACGCGATGCTGCAGGGTCCGGCACCCGCGGGCGATCCCTTCGCCGGTCTGGGCAAGATCGCCGCGCTCGGCATCAAGGTCAGCCAGCACTGCACCTACCACGGTGTCGCGCTGAATGTCGCGATGGATCTGCAGCCTTACGCGCGCATCAACCCCTGCGGCTATGCAGGGTTGCAGACAGTCGACTTGGCTACACTCGGCGTCCGCTCCGACTGGGCGGAGGCCGCCACACGTCTCGGCGAGCGGCTGGCCGCACAGTTCGAGTCCTGACGACGGTCGTCGCGTCCGTCCGCCTGTCCCGCAGGGCCCCACCGGCCGGATCCCGGTGCGCGGCCGCGGTCGATCCCACCTCTTCCTGCCGCAGCGCAGCGCCTGACCATGGCCACCGAGCACGTCGTCCACCAAGCCCAGAGCGCGTCCGACTACGACGCCACCGCCAAGCAGAAGGCCCAGGCCAAGACGGCGCGCATTCCGATCAAGATCGTGCCGGCGGAGGTGCTGAAGAAGCCGGACTGGATCCGCGTCAAGGCCGGATCGCCCAGCACGCGCTTCTACGAGATCAAGAACATCCTGCGCGAGCACAAGCTGCACACGGTGTGCGAGGAAGCCTCCTGCCCGAACATCGGCGAGTGCTTCGGCCACGGCACGGCGACGTTCATGATCATGGGCGACAAGTGCACCCGCCGTTGCCCGTTCTGCGACGTGGGCCATGGCCGCCCGGATCCGCTGGACGTCAACGAGCCGGCCAACCTGGCCAAGACGATCGGCGCGCTCAAGCTCAAGTACGTCGTGATCACCAGCGTCGACCGCGATGATCTGCGTGACGGAGGCGCCGGCCACTTCGTCGAGTGCATCCGCCAGGTGCGCGAGCAGTCGCCCGCCACCCGCATCGAGATCCTGGTGCCCGATTTCCGCGGTCGTGACGACCGTGCCTTGGAGATCCTGAAGGCCGCGCCGCCGGACGTGATGAACCACAACATGGAAACCGTGCCGCGTCTGTACAAGGAGGCGCGCCCGGGCTCCGACTACGCGTTCAGCCTGAACCTGCTGAAGAAGTTCAAGGCCCTGCACCCGGATGTGCCGACCAAGAGCGGTCTGATGGTCGGCCTGGGCGAGACCGACGACGAAATCCTCGAGACGATGCGCGACATGCGGGCGCACGACATCGACATGCTGACCATCGGCCAGTACCTGGCGCCCAGTGGCCACCACCTGCCGGTGCGCCGCTACGTGCATCCCGACACCTTCGCGATGTTCGAGCGCGAGGCCAAGGCGATGGGCTTCACGCACGCCGCCGTCGGCGCGCTGGTGCGTTCGAGCTATCACGCCGATCAGCAGGCCGCGCAGGCGGGCGTCGGCACCGACTGAGTTCCGGTCGGCGGGGCCCGTGCGGCGGGCCTCGCGTCGCCGTCAGGCTTCAGGCCTGGGCCAACAGGCGTTCGATCAGTTGATGCAGGCCGGCGAAGTCCGGTGCGCCCACATAGCGCTTGACGATGCGTCCCTGCTTGTCGATCAGGAACGTGGTCGGCGTCAAGCGCACATCGCCGAACTGGCGGGCGATGTCCCCGGTGTTGTCCAGGGTCACGTCGAAAGGCAGTTGGCGGCGCGCGGTGAAGTTCGCCACGTAGGCCGGCGGGTCGTAGCTCATCGCCACCGCCAGCGTGCGGTAGCCCTGCGGGGCGTACTTGCGGTGCGTGGCCATCAGTTCCGGCATCTCGGCCACGCAGGTGGTGCAACTGGTGGCCCAGAAGTTCACCAGAACGACCTGCCCGCGCAGCGTGGACAGGCGCTGTTGCTGGCCGCCGAGCAGGGTGTAGCTCACGTCGGGCGCGTTCTGGCCGTCTTGTGGCCGGCCACTCAGCCACCAGGCCGCTCCCGCGGCGCCCGCCAGTGCCACCGCGCCGGCCATCGTGCGTCTGGACACGCTCATTGTCTGCATCCGTGCTGTTCGAGCCGACAAGTGTAGCCAGCGGCGGCGGCGGCGGCCGTCCGGCAGCGGTCGACGGGACGTCAGGCCGTGTGCTCGCCCAGCGTCCGCGCCAGTTCCGCCTTCAGGGCGTCGACGCCGATGCGCAGTCGCGGCGGATCGGCCTGCTGCAGGCGTTCGACCAGCCGGCCCTGCGGCAGGATCTCCACCAGTTGACGGCTCGGATCGTCCGTCCTCAAGCGGTGGCACAGGGCGTGCAACGCCGCCCCGGCATACGCCGACTCGAACAGCATCACGCGCGGCAGACTGTCACGGAAGTAGGTCTGGGCCGCCTCGACGGTCGGCACGTAGTCGACGAACACGTCCAGGCCGTGCAGCGCCTCGCGCACCTGCTGGCGGGTGTCACGACCTCGGGCCAGGACCAGCAGTTGCGAGCCGGCGGCCAGCGGCGGTCGGCGCAGCGCCGCACTGGTGCGGGGCATCGGCGGCGCCCAGGCCTGATCGGCCGCCGTCGCGCGCGGCAGGCGCAGCGTCAGCCAGCGTGGCTGCCGTTCGTCGTCGACCGTCACGGTGGCGCCCACCATGTCCGCGGCCAGGGTCAGCATCAGCCAGTCCAGGGCCGTGTCGGTTGCCGGCTCCGCGGCCTCGGCCTTCGCCGGATCTCCTGGATGGGCCGCCGACAGCCGCTCGCAGCACAGTTCGACGCTGGCGGCGTCCGCCGGGCTGTCGGCGATCGTCCAGTGGGTGCCGGCCTCTTGGCGTGCCAGTCCGGCCGACCAGGCCACGGCGCGCCGCACCATCACCGCGCACAGTGCCGGGTCAGCCCGGGCGGCGGTGGCGGTGGCCACCGTCAGCTGCCAGGGGTGCAGGCTGTGCTCGCCCTGGCCCAGGGTCTCGATCAGGGCCTCGCGTGTCAGGGCGGTCAGGTCGAAGGCCTCCGGCAGGCTCAGGGCCTGACCTTCGATCAGCCGCGCCATCTGCTGGCCGTCGATGCCGCGCCGTCGGACCTGCTCGACCTGGATCTGCAGCGCCTGCAGCCCACGCCGGGAGACCTGGCCGGATTGCGTCATCTGCGCCAGTCGCTCGGCGACGTCGGTCAGCGGCCCGGCCACGGCGGCGCCCAGGCGTGCCATCAGCAGGGTCAGACGTGGCAACAGGGGCTCGGAACCGGGCATGGGGCGGGGCTCTGGATGCGGTGGATGCCGCGGATGTCAGCCTTCAGGCGGGGCCGTCGGCCGTGCCCGTGGGGCCGCGGACGGACGTGACGCCCGTGTCATCGCGGAAACGGGCCGCGCAGTATGCGGGGGGTGTCTGTCCTGGATGCGGTGTGGGTGTAACCAAGCATGGAAGGGGTTTTCCAGACGTGCATCATCGGGTCGCATGAGAGCACTTCCCGTGTGGTCGCGATGGGCCTCCCTGCCTGGATCGGGGGGGGCGCCCGCCCGCCCGATCGGGTGGGGCGGGCTGTGGCTGTCAGCCGCTGCGGTGCTGTCGGGCTGCGCGCCGGTGGATGACTGGCGCGAGGTCCGTGTCGGTGCCGCGGGCCTGACCGTCCGCTTCCCCTGCCGCCCGGAGCGTGAGCAGCGGCCCTGGTCGCCATCGGCGGCGCCCCGGCCGGCCGAACTGCTGAGCTGTCGGCATCAGGATGCGCTGTACGCGGTCTTCAGCGCCGAGCTGGCCGGTCCGGACGAGGTGCGGGCCGCGCTCCTGCGACTGCCCGCGGTCACCGCCACCCGTTGGCACGCGCGCCTCGTCGACGAGCGTCTGGCCGTGCCCGTGGGCGCCACGCCCTGGCCGCAGTCCCGCTGGCAGCACCTGCAGGGACAGGCGGATGCCGTCGGGCCGGTGAGCGTGCAGATGCAGGTGTTCGGCCATGGCCTGGCGGTCCATCAGGTGACGGTGGTCACGCCCGAGCGCGCGGCGTCCGCGGCTGCGGACACCTTCCTCGCCGGCATCCGCTTCGTCCGTTGAGGACGGCGCCCATAATGCGCGCCGTCCCGGACCGTCGCCTGCGCGACTTTCTGCCATGACCGGATTGCTCATCATCGCCCATGCACCGTTGGCCTCGGCCTGGCTGGCCGCCGCCCGGCATGCGTTCCCCGAGGCCGTGGCAGACCTGCGCGTGCTCGACGTGCTGCCCGAGCAGTCCGTCGAGGCCGTGGTCGATTCGGCACGCGCGGAGCTGCAGGCCTTGTCGGGCTCCGGCCATGAGGAGGCGCTTCTGCTGTGCGATGTCTTCGGCGCCACGCCTTGCAACGCCGCCCGGGTCCTGGCCGAGGAGGCCGGGTTGCGTCTGCTGGTCGGGCTGAATCTGCCGATGCTGTGGCGTGCGCTGAACTACCGGGCACGTCCGGCCGACGAACT
This sequence comes from Pseudaquabacterium rugosum, assembly GCF_038066575.1. Lineage (NCBI taxonomy): Bacteria > Pseudomonadati > Pseudomonadota > Betaproteobacteria > Burkholderiales > Sphaerotilaceae > Pseudaquabacterium > Pseudaquabacterium rugosum. The sequence continues at coordinate 116,019 of NZ_JBBUTF010000001.1, forward strand.
GGTGCTGCTGGCCGCCGCCGGAGGCACTCAGGGTGTGATGCAATTGGGCGTTTCGCGTCCCCAGAACCAGACACTCAGACCTGCACGACATGATTCGAACGACGGTCGCCATCAGCAATAAGCTCGGCCTGCACGCGCGTGCCTCGGCCAAGTTGACCAAGCTCGCCGGCTCCTTCCGCAGCGAGGTCTTTCTCAGCCGCAATGGGCGCCGCATCAACGGCAAGAGCATCATGGGGGTGATGATGCTGGCGGCCGGTCTGGGTGCCGAGGTCGAGATCGAGACCGACGGTCCCGACGAGCAGGCCGCCATGGATGCGCTGCTCGCGCTGATCCACGACAAGTTCGGCGAAGGCCAGTGACAGCGGGGCGCGGCATGGCACCGGTGGGCACGCGATGAGCATCCAGCTGTTCGGGCTGCCGGTCTCCCGGGGGGTGGCCATCGGGCGTGCGGTGCTGGTGGCGTCCAGCCGGGTCGACGTGGCCCACTACTTCATCGAGCCGGCCAACGCGGCAGCCGAGATCGGTCGGCTGTGCCGCGCCCGCGATCTGGTCGCCGCCGAGCTCTCACGCCTCAAGGCCGAGTTGCCGCACGATGCGCCGGCCGAGTTGCCCGCGCTGCTCGACGTCCATCTGATGCTGCTGCACGACCCCATGCTGGAGGACGCGACGCGACAGTGGATCGTCGAGCGCCACTACAACGCGGAGTGGGCCGTCAGTGCGCAGACCGAGGTGCTCGTGCGCCAGTTCGACGAGATGGAGGACGAGTACCTGCGCGACCGCAAGGCGGATGTGGAGCAGGTCGCCGAACGCCTGCTGGCCGCCCTGGTGTCCGGCCACCAAGGACTGCTGCCGGTGACCACCGCCGTCTCCGGTGGCGATCCGCTGGTGCTCGTGGCCACCGACATCGCGCCGGCCGACATGCTCCAGTTCAAGCGCAGCGTGTTCAGCGGTTTTGTCACCGACGTCGGCGGGCGGACTTCGCACACGGCGATCGTCGCCCGCAGCCTCGATATCCCGGCCGTCGTGGGCGCGCGCGAGGCCAGTCGGCTGGTCTGCCAGGACGACTGGCTGATCATCGACGGCGATCAGGGGGTGGTCGTCGTCAATCCCAGCCCGATCGTGCTGGAGGAATACCGGTTCCGCCAGCAACAGAGCGACCTGGAGCGCGACCGCCTGAAGCGTCTGCGCTACAAGCCGGCGGTCACCCTGGACGGTCAGCCGATCGAGTTGCTGGCCAACATCGAGCTGCCGCGGGATGCGGAGGCTGCGCTCGAGGCGGGTGCTGTCGGCGTCGGATTGTTCCGCAGCGAGTTCCTGTTCATGAACCGCAACGGCGAACTTCCTGACGAGGACGAGCAGTACCAGGCCTATCGCAGCGTCGTCGAGGCCATGAAAGGCCTTCCGGTCACCATCCGCACGATCGACATCGGGGCCGACAAACCACTGGATCGTGCCAGCGGGCCCGAGTCCCGGCACGACGCGGTGCTCAACCCGGCGCTGGGTTTGCGTGCCATCCGCTGGAGCCTGGCTGAGCCCGACATGTTCCTCAAGCAGCTGCGCGCCATCCTGCGCGCGGCGGCATGCGGCAAGGTCCGCATCCTGATCCCGATGCTGGCCCAGCGCAGCGAGATCCACGCCGTGCGTGAGGCATTGGCGACCGCGCGCCAGCAGCTCGACGCCCAGGGCGTTGCCCACGGGCCCGTTGAACTGGGCGCGATGATCGAAGTGCCGGCGGCGGCGATCAGCTTGTCGATGCTGATGCCCCACTTCGATTTCTTCTCGATCGGAACCAACGATCTGATCCAGTACACACTGGCCATCGACCGCGCGGACGAGCAGGTGGCTGCTCTCTATGACGGCTGGCACCCCGCCGTTCTCAGCCTGATCTCGTCGGTGATCCGGCAGTGCAATGACGCAGGCAAGTCGGTCAGCGTCTGCGGTGAAATGGCCGGTGACCCGGCATGCACCGAGCTCTTGTTGGCCATGGGCCTGCGCGCGTTCTCGATGCAGCCAGCCCAGCTGCCGGCCGTCAAGCAGCGGCTGCTGCGTGCCGACACCTCGCGTCTGGACGATCTGCTGCAGAGCCTGGAAGGCGAAGACGATCCGGCTCGGGCGTGGCCGGTCTTGCTCCGGACGCGGGCCGTGGCCGCCTGAGGGGCGTCCTGGCGGACGCTTCCTTGCATTCCTGCGCAAGCCGCTTGACAGTGGGCATGAACTGAACTCTAATCGTGGGCTTCTCTGGTGATGCCTGCTTTCTGAGCGAAGCGAGCGGCAGCGCAGAAAAGGGTCCGCGAAAGCGACGAGCTGATGACAAATCGATAAACCCTACGGTTGACTCGGAAATCAGTAGGTTCCATAATAGCGGTCTTCGCTGAAAAGTTCAGCGGTTCTTTAAAAATACACAGCCGATAAGCGTGGGCGTTTGAAGGCGGAAGCCAAGCTGGAGTCGAAAGACGAAAGCAGGTCTCTTGGACCTTAAACGCTCATGGAAGTGAAGTTCACTTCAAT